>JACIWG010000110.1 GCA_014361085.1 Nitrososphaeria archaeon | reverse complement strand
TTTCTCTAACTCCAAATGTATCTTTCTTACTTTTTAGCATATAAAGGTATACTAGAAGGGTCTTTCCAGTTAGCTCAGACTCTATTACCGTTGAATCAGGTAATGTTATTTTTGACAAGCACCATCGTTTAAGTCAAAGTTTCTTAAAAGAGTTTTGTTGAATGATGTTCAAAACTTAGAACATTCAATCACTAAACTGTTCTATACATGTTCTATAATATGGAATAATATATGGTTTAAACTATAGATTGTTTGACAGAAATATGTGGTGGAAAAGAATTCTGGTAATTGTGACAGCCGCCATATTGGTTTCAGCATCAACTTACATGCTATACTATAAATTTTTTGTAGAAGAAAATGAATCCTATGAATTAAAAAGATTTGGTTCATATAATGAGCTAAAAAATTTTGTGAAAAGTAATGTTGAATTGTCAAGTAAATGGTTTGGCGTTTACGGTATCCAAGTTTCACCCGCGCCTAGAACTATTTTTAGAGGAATTGCTTCTACCACAGCAGTTGCTGAAGCTTCTCCACAATATTCTCAAACTAATGTTCAAGTTGCTGGTGTAGACGAGCCTGATATTGTTAAAACTGACGGCTTATACATTTACTATCTAAAAGGTGGGCGAGATTATGTGTCTGGTGACAGAGAGCTTGTAATTGTTAAGGCATATCCACCCGAAGAAATGCATGTAATGTCTAAGATTGTTTGGTCTGAAAATTATGTTCCTACAGGTATTTTTGTTAACAAGAATAGGCTTATCGTTTTCCTCACAAGCTACTCAAAAAGCATGGGTGTAGGCGGTTCAGGATACTATCCAATCAAATGCGAGATTGAAGTATATGAGCTTGCTAACATTAAAGCTCCTAAGCTTGTAAAGAATGTTACTCTGGAAGGCTATTATTTGAATGCTAGAATGATAGAAGATTATGTTTATGTGGTTGTAACGAGTCCAATATATTATGTTGGTGAAGAAATTGTTTTGCCATCATTATCCGTTAACGGAGAAAGTGTGTCCATAGATCCGAAGGAAGTATACTATACTAATACTCCTGACCTATCATACACCTTTACAACTATAGTTGCTTTAAACGTCTTCTTGGATGATGAACCGATTGTTAAAAAGACAATATTAACTGGAGCCGCTAGCAACATGTATGTTTCGCTAAACAACATATATTTGGCTATAACAAAATACAATTTTATTAAAGAAAATGCAATATTTTCTTACGAGGAAACACTATTGTATAGAATATCTATTAGAGGCAATAGCATAGATTTTGAAGCTGAAGGAACTGTTCCAGGTCATGTGCTCAACCAGTTTTCTATGGACGAATATAATGGATATTTTAGGATTGCAACAACTTTAGGCTATCCCTGGATTAGAGGAGGCGGCTCAAGCGAATCTAATAGCATATATGTGCTTGACATGGCTCTTAAGGTTGTTGGAAAACTTGAGAATCTTGCGAAAGGTGAAAAGATATATTCTGCAAGGTTTATGGGTGAGAGAGCATACATTGTCACCTTTAAAAAGGTTGACCCATTCTTTGTAATAGACTTAACTGATGCTAGAAATCCAAAAGTTTTGGGTTGGCTGAAGATTCCAGGGTACTCGGATTACCTGCATCCTTTAGGCGAGGACCATGTTATCGGAATTGGTAAGGAGACCATTGAAGCTGAAGAAGGTGACTTCGCATGGTATCAGGGCCTTAAAATATCACTTTTCAATGTAAAAAATGTTAGTGCTCCAAAAGAGATTTCAAAATATGTTATTGGTGAAAGAGGCACAGACTCTCCAATACTTAGAGACCATAGGGCTCTCCTTTTTGATTCTGAAAGAAGTTTCATGGCTATACCTGTTCTGGTAGCAATGATCGACAGAAGCCAATATCCTGGAACTGTACCACCATACGCTTACGGTGAACCAGTTTGGCAAGGCTTATACGTATTTAATTTAACAATAGAGCATGGAATCATATTTAGGGGTAAAATTACTCATTTGAGCCAAAATATTAGTGGAGGCCTTTCAAGTGACGACTACTTAAAGTTTATTGAAAGGGCAATATATATAGGTGATTATCTCTACACAATATCAAACAAAATTGTTAAAGTAAACGACATTAACAATTTAAAAGAAGTGAGTTCAATAAAAATAGGATGAAGTCAATTTCCTATAGTAAACACTTTACATCAAATATCCGATATCCTGCTCAATATCTTCTAAAACTATTTCTGCTGCTCCAGCCTCTGAATGCGTCTTTCAATCCATTCAGCAACCTTCTCCTCGGTCATGCTTTCCGCCTCTAACTGTTCCTTTAACTTTTCTTCCACAACCTTCAATAGTTCCTCTGGATTAACTGGCTTCATAAGGTATGCGTCAGCACCTAAGTTTAGTGCTTGAACAGCATTATCAAGTGAAGGGTATCCTGTAAGCATAACCTTCATCATCTGAGGCTTCTCTTTATGTATTTTTGCTAGAAGCTCTGTGCCCTCCATGTCTGGAAGTTTAATGCCCAAGATTGCTAGGTTAAAGAACCTTTTTTTTGCCAACTCAAGGCCCTTTTGAGCTGATTCAGCTACCTCAACATCGTAGCCTTTTGTCTCCAAAATCTCTTTTAGACTCTGTAATATGTCTATGTCATCGTCTACTACAAGTATTCTAGCCTTTTCCCTCACACCCATATATTCCACCTATTTCTTTTTGACACAATTCTAACAATTTGGAGGTATTTTAACTTTTTATCGGTACCTTTATCTTAAACACTGTCCCCTTTCCAACCTCACTTTCTACCTCAATCGTTCCCTCATGCGCTTCAACTATCCGCTTGCATACTGCTAAACCTAAGCCTGTACCCTTAGCTTTTGTTGTAAAGAGGGGGTGAAAAATTTTATCCAAATTCTCTTTAGGTATTCCTACTCCAGTGTCTCTAAAGTAAACTGCCTTTTTATCACCTTCTACTCTAGAATATATGGTTAATGTCCCACCTTCCGGCATAGCTTGAATAGCGTTTGTTATAATGTTCACGAAAACTCTTTTCATCATCTCTGGGTCTATGTCTAAAGTAAATTCTATTGGAACATCAACTATAACCTTAATATTTTCTGGAACCTTTATTGTCGATAACACATTTTTTACAAAATTATTTAAGTCCACTTTAATCGTTTTTATTGTAATCTTTCTACCATAATCCTGTAGGTCTGAAACTATTTTATTCATATAATTTATTTGCTCTCTTATCCTCTGAAGATGCTGCTTTACCATAGCACCGGATTTACTATCATATTCTCTAGAAATGTTTTCGAGAAGGTTTTCTAGGGCAAAACATTCATATAGTATAACCTGAAGCGGGTTTCTTAGGTCATGACCGACTGAGGCAGCAACCTCCCCTATGGTTGCAAGCCTTTCAGACCTTAAAAGCTTCTCCTGAGCCTCCACAAGCTCCTTTGTCCTCTCATTTACCTTAACTTCCAGTTCGTCAGCATATTCCTTAAGCCTCTTCTGAGCTGCCTCCAGCTTCTGGATAAGTTGAGCGTTTTCTATCGCTATTGCAGCATAGTTTAGAAATAGTTCTAGAGGTGCTAGAGAATATTTTGTAGGTCTCTTACCATCAACAGGGTCGTCTACACTTAAAATTCCAACTATTCTACCGTCTAGTAGGGTTAATGGTGCATATAGAAGGTCCTGCGGATGCCAGTCAACTGTTTCTTCAGGACTTAATCTACTATCTAATACGCTTCCAGTAAAATATTCTTGGGCTAACTGATCCTCATATGGTATGTAGTAAAATTGGCCCACTTTATAACGATTAAATTTTGCGCTAAGCCTTTCCCTCCATATCTTCCCAGAGGTGCGGTTTTCCCACAAAAATCTCCTTTCATCCTCACTTAATCCTGCTGTTATAATGTCTTCTGGTGACCTTATTTCCAAATTCTCGTCTCTTAAGCTCAAAACTACACGTCTCCATCCAAGACTTTCTATCGCCTCCACAACCTTCTGCAGTCTAGCTCTAACATCAGATGTTCTAATTATTTCTATTGAAAATTGCATTAGACTTGAAAGCTGCCTATACTGTTTTTCAAGTGAAGTCTGCCTCTCTATATTACTTATTGCTGTAGAAGTGTGTGTTGCAAGAATTTCAACAAGCTTTACATCCTCGTTACTGAACGCGTTAACTTTCCTACTCTGTACATCTATAACGCCGTAAACAGTGTCGTTAACAATTACTGGTGTACTAAGTTCTGACCTAACACCCTTCACACCTTCAATGTAATCCTTATCATTCCAAGTATCGTTTGAGATAACAGTTCTGAGTGTCTTTACTGCTTTAACCGTTAAACCTTTTTGAGAGTTCAAGGACATTTCCTTGATAATCGGTTTTAGCCCCCTATATGCTTTCACTTTAAGCCTGTCTTTTTCAATAACAAGGAACATTGCATATTCGAATCCAAGAGCTTTTGTAAGCCCATCAACAACATACTCGTAAACTTCATCCAAACTTTTTGCAGTATTCAATGTGCTCGCGAAATAGTTTAGTATAGAAAGTTTTTCTTCGAACGCTTTCTCCATTGCATCAACTTTCACACGCTCTGTAATGTCTATTCCAGTGCTTAATGTTCCAAAAATTTGGCCGTCCCTAGATTCTATTAGAATATTATTCCATGCAATCGCACGTTCTTTTCCACTTTTTGTTAGAATTGGACTTTCATAGTAGTGGTACTTTTTAACTCCCTCGTTTGTAGATATAATTTTAGAAAAAACTTCCTTCAATTCCCTCCTTATCCTTGAGGGTATAAAATTTTCGAACCAGTTTCTACCAATAACCTCATTAGAGTCATATTCTAGAAGACTGCATCCAAAACTGTTAATGAACCTAACATCCCCTTTCAAATCCAATACTACAACAATTGCCCCGATAAGGTCAAGATACTTCCTTATTGCCTCAAATTCTTCGAAGCTGAAAGTTTCTTCAAATTCCATGTTAAATTCAGTCACCCCCTTCTGTCACCCAATTTAAATCATCATTAGAAAATGATAATCATTTTTATAAATTTTATATGGTGTGAAAAGGATTAATGTTCTCTTAAGAATCTTGCAGAACAAGATACACATGGATCATACGCCCTAACAAACTCTTCAACCCTCCTTGAAATCAAGTTTAAATCTC
>JACIWG010000109.1 GCA_014361085.1 Nitrososphaeria archaeon | reverse complement strand
TAGGCAAATGTTGAATGCACTTGCTGCTTGAAATGTTAAGCCATCCGAAGTATAGACCAAAATCTCCTTTTATCAGTTTAGCTTTAAGAGTTGCCTCAATCATGCTCTTGTTTAACATCCTAATATTCTCAACTTCTAAAGAGAAAACTTCAAAATTATCCCAAATATTTGAGATGGTTATGTTCAATTTTTCTCTAGAAAGTGAATATATTCTTAAACTTCTTTCAAATTCAGTTTGGTTTGATGGCGAAAGGTGGAAGATAAGGTATCCTGGGTCCATTATAAAGTCACTTTTTATAGCATTATCCACTTGCATTAACCCTCCACCTTGGACGTTTACAGAATATAATTCTTCTCCAGTTGAAAGTGGTAGTGCACTGTCCATTAAAAGGTTCATTATCTCACGTGGCCCTAGTTTTGGCATAGCCTGTCGTATAAGTGCAACCGCTCCGGAAACATGTGGTGCAGCAAAACTTGTTCCAGAAATATTCGTATATTTTCCAGTCAAATTTATGGTTACAATCGCATCTCCTGGTGCCAGAAGGTTTGGTTTTATGTAAAATGGTGAGATAGGGCCTCTTGATGTAAACCAGGCTGGCTGATAATCGTCTTCAAAAATAGAAAGTTCTGCCGTAAGTTTTCTGTAATTTAGTTCCTTAACAATCTTTTCACCATCATCACCTGACAAAGATATAACAGGTATTGGAACCATATCCTTTAGCATTCCAACAAAAATGTCACTTACATTGTTAAAGACAACTAATGCTATAGCCCCTCTTTCATAAACATTTTTAGCCTTATCACTAAAATAGTATTTACCTCTTTTCGCTATAGCAATCTTTCCATTCAAGTCCAGATTTGCTACTTCCTCCTTGCCCCCTAATCCTACGTAAACGAGTTCACCTTTTAAGGGCTTAAGCGTTTGAACTGTACCATTTAATGGTATTGCTTCAAATGATTTTCCAAGTTCATTGGCCTTAAATTCTGCCTTAAGATTTCCTGCCCCAATATTTGATGATGCTCCAACACATATAACATAATTTAATGAGCTTGGAAACTCTATACTCTTGCTCTTAGGGCCAGAGTTTCCAGCTGCCGCTACAACAACCACATTTGATTCAACCATATTCTTTAAAGCGATTCCAAGAGAAGCTTGTAAACTGCTTCCTCCAAAGCTTAGGTTCACGACACTTGCACCATCTTCAACAGCCTTTTCCAGCGCTTTAATTATCTTGGATGTTGTAGTTTGGCCTTCAGATGTTATTACCCTATATGCTAGTATCATTGCATCAGGTGCTACGCCAGAAAAATTTTCATTTCTTCCTGCAATGATTGTTGCAACAGATGTTCCGTGGCCATCTAGGTCCATTGGATCTGGGTCATTGTCTACAAAATCGTAGCCTCCAACCACCTTATAGTCTAAACCGAATCCTCCACCGAGAGCAGGTATTGAATAGTTTACTCCAGTATCTAATACTGCAACCTTTACACCTTTGCCCGTAATATTTTGGCCTATACTGTCCCTTAAATTCCAAACCCTGTCTGCTCCAACCATTTTCACACTATTCCCTAATTCTAGGCTGTAGACTTCATCTTTGTCAAGTAACTTTAATCCCTTAATCGAATTCATTTGTTGAATGAATCTTGAGTATGTTTTTAATAGTGCTCCTACAATAACCTTTGTGAAAACCGTTTCTATTTTAATTGGAATATTTCTGCTGATGTCCTTTAGCAGCAGGCTAACTTTATAGGCTTTCTCGTTCTCAATTTCCTTTATAAATTCAAATTTAATTGGAAGCCCATATTTTTTCGCTATTATTGAAGCTGGTTCATCGTCTAAAACAATTATAACCTCAACTTCACTATCAACTTTTCCAATATAAACTGATGAAAATATTATTTGTAAAAGTATTGTTAAAACGATAAAATATTTTATCACTTTAACTTCCCGAATATGCCACAATACACTTCGTTTCCTAAACTCGTTTGCTATACTTAAAAATTTTGCTTTAAACAACTTTTTTATAACACTAAACTTAAGTCGCAGGATAATGGCTTACAAGAATAGGGTTGAACTGATACCCTTAAAGTTTCGAAGAATTGAAGTGGGCGAGGATGTCATAGAAATTTTATGTAGTCTTATAAGAAGGAATAGGCTGAAACTTAAAGATGGTGATGTATTCGCTATAGCGGACAAGGTCCTCGCATTCTATGAGGGCAGAATTGTAGATTACCAGAATATGCCTGTTTCAGAAGATGCCATACGGTTAGCTAAAAGGTACAATCTGGAACCTGGTTTCGTGCAATTGGTCCTAAATGAGTCAGAAAAGGTGTTTGGTGGTGTAGAACGGGCACTACTAACCTTAACAAGAGGCATTTTGATGGCGAATGCTGGTGTAGATCATAAGAATGCTCCTCCAGGTAAGGCTGCATTGTGGCCAAAAAATCCTACCCTTCTAGCATATAAGATAAGGGTTGAGCTGGAAAAAAGGTTTGGTAAAAGGTTGGCTGTAATCATAGTAGACAGTAAAGTTAACCCTCTAAGACGTGGAACAGTCGGTATTGCCATCGGTTTCTCTGGACTGGTGCCAGTGATAGACTGTAGGGGTAAGAAGGACCTTTTCGGAAACTCTCTTAAAATAACATTCATGAACGTGGTCGATGATCTGGCGGCTATGGCTCACTTGCTTATGGGTGAAACTATAGAGTCAACACCCTTTGTTCTAATAAGAAATGCTCCCATAACCTTAACAGAAGAAAACTATTCTGATGAAGTAAAAATTTCTGAGAATGATTGTCTAGTACTAAATAGTCTTAAAGAATATTATTATTGTCCAAGAACGGGAGCATAAAAATATAAATTTTCCAATCTGTAAGCAAATGTCTGTTTGGAAGATAGAAACCTATCTGAAATATTTGAAGTTGTAGGAGGACGACTAAGGATAAACTTCGTATTAGCGCTTAGAGATGGTCCATTAAGGCCTGCACAGTTGAGCCAGAAACTTGATGCTCCCATATCCAACCTCTATAGAATATTTAATGAGCTTAAGCATGCTGGTCTCGTTGAATCCTTTGAAAAGGATGGGCTCGTCTACTGGAAGCTTACAGACTTTGGGATAAAGTGGATAAACGCTAACATTGAAGCTATAACCGGGTCCATGGAAAAAAACCCTAGTAAGATTCAACATAGTAGAAGGCATAAGATTCTATTATCCATACCCATTTTTATTATAATATTTTCTGCCGTCAGAGCTATAGCCAGTTCTGAACCCTCATGGTTTGTCGGTGGAATAATTCTTTCAACAATACTCTATATTATTATAGAAAAGGTTAAATGAAGTTACCTCCAAATATCAAATATGGTGAATTTTTTTGCAGAATGAAGAATATGATGTTGTTGTTGTCGGTTCTGGTCCAGCTGGATTAACTTCAGCCCTTTATGCTGGAAGGAGTGGGAGAAGCTGCATAGTTTTAGAGAAGCTTTCTATCGGAGGCCAACTTACTCTAATAGATGTTATAGAAAACTATCCTGGCTTTAAGAGAATAAGTGGTCCTGAGCTTGCTAAAAGGCTAGAGGAGCAGGTGAGAGAATATAATGTTCCAATAAGGATTGAAGAAGTCACAAAAATTGTTGATAAAGGTGAGAGAAAGATTGTAAATACTGTTGAAGGCGAATATATTGGGAAAGCTGTCATTATAGCGACTGGTACAAAGCCGAAGCAACTAAATGTTCCGGGTGAAAGAGAATTTTATGGGCGGGGTGTATCATATTGCGCCTTATGTGATGGATACTTTTTCAAAAACAAGGTTGTTGCAGTAGTTGGAGGCGGTGACTCAGCTGTCAAAGAAGCCGTTTATCTCTCAAACTTGGCTAAAAAAGTTTACATTATCCATAGAAGGAATAGTTTTAGGGCTGAAAAGGAGATACAGAAGAAGGCTTTCGCAACCGAAAATATTGAAATTCTATGGTCAACGGTTGTGACATCAGTTAATGGCTCAAATTTTGTGGAAAGCTTGAGCTTAAAGGACCTTAAAAATAATAGGGAGTACACTTTACCCGTTGACGGACTATTCATATACGTTGGCTTCTCTCCGTCAACAGAAATATTTGAGGGTGTAAAAAATGAGGAAGGCTTTATAGTTGTTGATGGGAACATGATGACCTCTATTCCAGGAATTTTTGCTGCAGGAGATTGTGTTGTACAGTTTAAGGAAAGGGCTTGGGGACAAATTTCAGTCTGTGTCGGCGATGGTGCTAAAGCAGCTATATCAGCAGACGAATACATTTCGAAAATGTTCACAGAATAAATTTAAATTTTTGATACATTTAAGTGGATGATGTTGACTGAACTACTTTATCAGAAGGACGGTTACTTGAAAGAATTTGATGCAAGGGTTATTGATGTTAAAGGAAAAAGTATAATGCTTGATAGGACAGCCTTCCACCCGCTTTCTGGTGGACTAGATTCTGACAGAGGCGTAATAAGATATGGTTCACAAGAATATAATGTTTTACATGCTTCACTAGAATCTGATGAAAAAGTTTGGCACGACCTTGACATGGCACCAAATTTTAGTTTAGGTGATAAAGTGGTTGGCTTAATTGATTGGGATAAAAGATATAAGATTATGAAACTTCATACAGCATCACACATACTTTCATCTATAATGTTTAACAGGTATGGTGCCCTTGTTACAGGTGGGCACATAGATGCTGAACACGCTAAGGACGACTTCAGTCTACAATCTTCTGATAAGGCCATATTCGAGGATGCTGTAGAAGAAACAAATGATATTATCAAAAAGGGTGCGGATGTTAAAATATACTTTCTAGATAGGGGTGAGGCTTTAAAGATTCCTGGTATAATAAAGCTAGCCCAACGTGTTCCCCCAAACTTAAAGCTTCTAAGAATAGTCGAAATTGTGGGAGTGGATGTGCAAGCTGATGGCGGACCACATGTAAGGAATACGAGAGAAATTGGTGGGATTGTTTTAGAGAAGGTTGAAAATAAGGGTAAAGGCCGGAAAAGGGTTTACTATAGGTTAAGAGAATAAAATTTGGTTTTCTTGGAATATGAAGTGTCCAATAGTTCTTCTTACTGACTTTGGCGAGGGAAGCGTGTTCGTTGGAGAAATGAAAGGCTCTATATTGAAAGTGAATCCTGAAGCAGTCATTGTAGATTTAACTAATCGAATTCGCCCCCACGATATATTTCAAGCAGCCTTTATTTTAAAATATTCTTTCAGATGTTTTCCAAAA
>JACIWG010000011.1 GCA_014361085.1 Nitrososphaeria archaeon | reverse complement strand
TTTAAAATTTTTGCAAGTATCCAGAAGCCTAACATTTTTGAAAAAGTGCTTACAGTAAACTTGTATACTAGATTCTCTATTAATGAAATGGCAACGCCTGTTGTGATAAAGAACATTATTATCCAGAAATAGTATGGTTCTATTTCTATCATATAGAATCCTGTTCCTGAAACTATGGTTGGTATTATGTAAAGGTATACTATGGCCCAAAGTATTCCAGAAAATATTCCAAGCATAGCTCTTGCCACAATCTTCAAGACTCTGTTAAGTGTGCTCATGCTCTCACAACCTTAACTTCAATTGGATAAAGTTCTGCTATGGTAAATCTTATTTTTGCCTCAAACGATGTAATTTTTTCCACATCTTTTACAGAAATGTAGGCTTTTATGTTGGCTGAATCTCCCTTTTGTAATCTCTCTTTGTACGATTGTATAGTCTTTTGTCCTAATGTTATGCTAAGGCTTACATCATTTAATGGTACTGAACCATTATATGAGATTATGAATGTGACTTCTACATGGGTACTATTGTATTGCTCGTATGATGGTATTAGAACAAATGTTTGAGGGTTCAAACTTTCCTCGTAAACGAACTGTGCTAGAGGTGCAATAATTATTGAGCCTAAGGCTATGAATGCAAGCGATAAGGCAATGTACGCTTGTCCGTTCACTTTGTTTCACTTTTTTCCTTGAAAAGTTCTACACTATTTTTTAACACTATCGCCCCTATCCAGACACATACTCCTAGAAAAGCCAGCTTAGCTACCAAGTCTATTATGTCAAAACTTACACTAACTAGTGCGTCTGAAATGCTTAAGCCTAAGGTTTTCTCTAGCCCACGATAGTTTAAGAAGACGTTTATTGCGAACGTGAACGGTATAACGAGGAACGCTATCCCTATCAATAGTAATGTTATGGCCGCATGCTTTTTTGTAAAAAACTCTCTCTTCTTAATCTCTTCCTTTGCCCCTTCACCAGATGACATGGTATTCAGGTCTTCTCTTCTAATAAATATATTTAAGCTTTATTTCTGTGTAATATATTGGAGTGCTTCCTTCACTATCTTTATACTCTCCATATACTCTCCTATACTTATTTTCTCATGTGGTGTGTGGGCAAGCTTTGGGTCTCCTGGACCATATGTTATTGTGGGTATCTTCATTCTACTACCATATATGTTCATGTCTCCTGACCCTGTCTTTCTTGTCAGCTGCGCTTCCATTCCTTTAACCTTTTTCACAGCATACTTGAATGCTTCAACAAGCTCATTTTTTGTTGAAGCAACATATGGTGGTGTATAATCTTCTACTATAATCTTATACTCTATCTTTTGTCCACAGGCTTTCGACACTATACTATTTAGTTGCTCTAGAATGTATTCATACCCTATTTTTGGAGGAAATCTTATGTCCACTACCATCTCACAGTATGATGGGCTCATGTTATGTGTTTCTCCACCTGAAATTTTTGTTAAACATGCTGTTACTGTATCAAACTTTTTCTCTCTTGAAAGGGCTTCCTCATTATATTTCCTTATATTCTCCCAAACTTCTATCGCTGCTTCGACAGCGCTTTTTCCAAGCCAGACGCTGCTTGCATGATAGCTTTCAGTCCTAAACTCGAACCTAAATCTTGCTCCGCCACGATATCCTATAACTATGTTTGTTGCAGAAGACGGTTCTCCGAATATTGCATATGAAGCCCTTAAATTATCTTCTATAATCGTCTTAACACCCTTTCCAGTATCCTCTTCATCAACTACGGCTGCAACTATCACCTTATTTCTAAAGCTTGCCTTCCTCAGTTCACTTGCTGCTGAAATGAATGCTGCCAGAGAAGATTTTGCGTCCACAGTCCCTCTACCGTAAATGTATTCTTCATCCACTTTTACTGGCAGTTCTCCTGGAACTGTATCCATGTGCCCACATAATAGTATAGAAGGTTCTATTCCATCATATACTCCGATAACGTTTCCAGCCCTATCCAGGTACGCTTGGTCTGCTCCAAACTCGTTTAACATTTTTTCTTTAAGCATTTGGGCAATTTTCTCTTCCCTACCACTTGGAGTATACAGTTTAATCATTTCATAAAGTAGTTTGGTGTAAGTGTTCATCCGCTTATCTCCTTGCCTCTTTCATAGCATACTCCATTATTATTTTTGGTATATCTACTCCGGTTGCTGGAACAGTGTTCTTAAATTCTGTAGTATTGTTTACCTCATGCACAATTAAACCATGTGGTGATTCCATCATGTCCACTCCAAAAACTCCTCCTCCAACCGCTTCAGCCGCCTTTAACGCAAGCTCCCTGATCTCCTCAGTTATCTCACATTTTACCGCTCTCCCTCCTCTAGCAGTATTGGTTCTCCAGTCGTCTTGAGGCTGATACCTGTATATTCCTGTAATAACCTCTTCCCCTACTACAAAGATTCTTAAATCTCTTGGAGGCCTGTTAACGTACTCCTGCATATAAAATACTTGGTACATTGGATACATGTAGTCTCTATCTTCTAAAACAGCCTGCGCTGCTGCCTCATCGTTTAAGAGTGCAACCATTCTCCCCCAGCTTCCACTTACAGGTTTAAGGACTGCTTTTCCATTAAATTCTTCTCTAAAAACCTTCATTGCAGCATCCGATGTAAACGTTACAATTGTCTTTGGTGTAGGTATATTATTTTTCTGCAGCACCAGTGTCGTGAACATCTTGTTTCCTGTCACTATTGCAGTATGTAATGAATTGATAACCCTTACTCCCTTATACTCTAGGTAGGCGGTTGTATGTAGGTTTCTATAGTAGCTTACACTCCTCTGTAACGCTATATCACCGAACTCTATTCCACAATCTTTTGACAGGTTAAAAGCCTTCTCCTTAACGTCAACCATTTCAACATCTAAACCAAGCTTTTTTCCAGCCTCGTAAAGCGCCTTCTCCTCCCACCTTATTATGTCAAAGAGTATTGAAACTTTTGTCACACTCTTCCCTCCTCCATTCCACTCAAAAACTCTTCCCTCCTCAATATTTCCTCCATCTCATCTGAAAGTTCTAGTTCGAATAGGTCTATTCCTATACTTTTTAATCCAATCAGAAGTTTTTCACTTTCACTTGGAACATTTATTCCAAACATTTTAAGTAAGAATATTGCACCATTTTTTCCAGAAAGTCCACCGAATACAAGTTTTCTCCGATTCCCAACCATCTTAGGAGAAACCAGCTCATATGTTTTAGGATTCCTAAGTACAGCTGCAACATGTGTTCCAGCCTTATGCTTGTAAGCGTTGTCTCCAACTATCGGCATCGACTTCGGTACAGGTATTCTCGTATATTCTTCCAGAAGCCTGCTCAGCTCGTATAGCATGTTAAATCTTATCCTAACATCTGCTCCATAAAGCAGTTTTAGGACAAGCGCTGTCTGAGAAAGGTCAGCTATACCAGTTCTCTCTCCAAGCCCGTTTACTGAAACATGAACCTGTTCTGCTCCAGCCTCTAAACCGGCTATAGAGTTCGCTAGTGCAAGTCCTAGATCGTTGTGGCAGTGCACATCTAGTGGCACGTTAACCTTTTCTTTAACAGTTTTCACAAGATTATACATTCCTTCTGGAGTCATTACACCAACTGTGTCCGGTAAACTTATCCTGTCAACATGCGCTTCTTCAAGCCTTTTCGCGAAAGCTATAAGGTAGTCTGGGTCCGCTCTACTTGCATCCTCTAATGTTACCCTAGCCTTCAGCCCATGCGCTTTCGCGTAATCGAGTGCTGAAACAGTTCTTTCAATAGCCTTTTCTCTTGAAACACGGAGCTTGTACTTTAGCTGGATGTCTGAAGCTGAATGATATAATGCTACAAAATTTGCATCACATTCTATCATCTTATCTATGTCCTCTTTGAGGGCTCTACCGTGTGCTACGATTGTAGCATTTAATCCAGCCCTAACAATCTTCTTACATGCTTCAAGATGGTTTGATGATATTATTGGGCTTATTTCTATTGCGTCAACCCCTATAAAGTCAAGCATCCAAGCAATCTGGACTCTTTGACTGTTTGTAAAATAGCATCCAGGATACTGTTCTCCCTCCCTTAATGTGGTGTCAAGAAACTTTATCCTCCTACCCTTTAATGGGCTGTTCCCATTATAGTTTGGGCCGAATCCAACTCTTTCAAAATCGTTTACAATGTTTTCTATTGTATCCTCTTCCAATATATTTCACTTCCTACTCGACTTCTCTTAAAATTATTATTGTGTTGGTCCTTAATACTCCAGGCGTCTTACGTATTTCCTCAACATAGTTGTTGACTTCACTTATAGTTGGGCCTTCAACAAAAGATAGTATATCATATTGTCCAGTTATCTCATACACTTTTTTCACACCCTTAATCTTACGTATGTTTTTTGAAACCTCATACGTTGGTGTTGAAGGGTTTACTGCGACAAGTGTGAATGCGTGAGCTTCATCCTCTTTAACTTCTATTGTAAACTTTCTTATTATTCCTTCTTCAACAAGCCTTTTAATCCTCTTTCTTACAGCAGCCTCAGATAATCCAACCTTCTTTCCTATCTCAACATAGGGCATTCTCGAATTTTCTTTTAAAACTTCTATTATCGCATTATCCACCCTGTCTATGTCCATATCATGGCCTAAAAATAACTTATTTAAAACCTTTTCCTCCTAAATTTTACTTTTTTCGTACCAATTTAACGATTCACGTAATATTGATGCTGCTTTAGCTGATTCTTCTTTCGAAAGTATTAGTGGCGGTAACATTCTAAGTACTGTTTTACCAGAATAGAGTGTGAGCAGACCAAATTCTATTGCCTTAAAAAGTACTTCTAGAAATCTCACCCTTAACTCTACAGCCATCATCAACCCTTTCCCTCTAACTTCCTTAACAATCCTAGACCTTCCAACTTCCTCGCTCAATAGCTTCATAGTATAACTTCCTACTTCCCGCACATTTTCTATGATATGGTCTTCTGTTAATGCATCCAGTACAGCCTTTCCAGCTGCACAGGCTAAAGGATTTCCTCCCATTGTGCTTGTATGCTCTCCAACCTCGAGAACGTTCATGAGTTCAGGCCTAGCCACTGTCACCCCCATAGGTATTCCACCACCAATGCCCTTGCCTATTGTCATAACGTCAGGCACTATGTTCCAGTGTTCGTGAGCCCACATCTTTCCAGTTCTACCCAACCCACTCTGTACCTCATCTACTACAAGCAGTATCCCGTTTTTTTCAGCTATCTCCCTTAACCCCTTTAGATAATCTTCTGGCGGCAATCTTATTCCACCCTCACCTTGAATCGGTTCAACAAATATTGCCGCATACTCCTCCAACCTTCTACCTCTTTCAACCGCCTCTAGGTTACCGTATTCTGCGAACTCGACACCCTTGTATATTATGTCATCGAATGCTTTCCTATACTTTTCAGAGAACGTTAGTGAGAGTGCTCCAAGAGTTTTTCCATGATATGCTCCAGTCATTGCTATTATCTTTTTCCTCTTTGTAGCCTTTAAGACAACTTTTAAAGCTGCCTCTATCGCCTCTGCACCGCTATTTGAAAGGTATGCTGCACTTAAGTTCTTGGGTGTTATGGAAACAAGTTTTTTTAGAAAAAGTGCTCTCTGCTCACTGTATACTGAGCTGTGGACTACAGCTATATTTTCGAGCTGACTTTTTATCGAATCAATTATCCTTGGATAACCGTGGCCTAATATTGCTACACCATATCCTGTCATAAAATCAATGTACTCTTTACCGTTCACATCATAAACTTTGCAGCCTCGCCCACTTTTTATTGCAACAGGCATCTTCTGATATGTTGGCGCCAAATGCTTTTCTTCTAATCCTCGTATCTCTTCAAATGTTAAATTCATGGCTTAATCACTGTCCTATTTTCTCCCAAAAGACTGTTTGTTAAAGGATTCTCTATATTGCCTGCTGAAATTATACTTTCTCTTGCACCATTTTCTATCGCCTCCACTGCAGCCATTATCTTCTTATCCATTCCAAATCCAACCTTCCTTAAACTCTTCCTCGCCTCTTCGACACTCATTTCTTTAATCAGTTGCCCATCTATTATAACTCCTCCAACATCTGTCAAGAATATTGTCTTTTCAGCCTTCAGGCATCCTGCAATTGCAGCCGCAGCCCTGTCTCCATCAACATTCAACATCTCACCCTCCGTTCCCAAGGCTACGGGTGCAACTATTGGGACAAAGTTTTTTTCTAAAAGCGTGTTCAACAGTTCACTGTTTGCTTTAACTATCTTACCAGTGTATCCTCCATCGATGGCAACCTTCCTCCCCCTTTCATCAACTATCACAAGCCTCTTCTTTCTTTCCGCTACAAGTGTTGAGCCGTCGAAGCCTGAAATTCCAACAGCCCTCACACCCTTCGCCTGCAATGCTAGAACTATTTCAGAATTTATTTTTCCCTTCATAACCATAGTATATATTTCAACAGTTTCCTTGTCAGTGTACCTGCTTCTTATACCATCAGGGGATACTACAAACTTCTGCTTTTTACCCAACCTTTCAGCCATTTCTGTAACCTCATATCCTCCACCATGCACTAGAACAAGCTTATCCTCTTCCAGCATCTTAACAAAATCCTGTACAATGTTTTCTGGTGGGCCAAGCTTTAGAAGGCTTCCACCAACCTTTACTACAATAACCATGTCCCCTACACCGGATGCAGTGCGGGAAAGTTTAATCCCTCCCTCTCATCAAACTTTAGCATAATATTCATCGACTGTACCGCGTTCCCTGCAGCACCCTTTATTAGATTGTCTATTGCACCAAATACTACAACTCTTTCAACGTAGGGGTCGACTTCGAATCCTACGTCAGCAAAATTTGATCCTATCGTAATCTTTGGGTCAGGATACTTGTACAAGCCCTTCTTGTCCATAATAAATCTCACAAATGGTTCACTAGTGTACATTGACCTGTACGCTTTCCATATCTTTGAAGCCTCCGGCTTAGAGGAGACGATAGCATGTGATGTTGTAAGTATTCCTCTGACCATGTTAACGGCGTGAGCTGTCATTCCAACCTTAAACTTTTTTCCAGAAACGTACTTTAACTCCTGCTCAATTTCTCCCGTGTGGCGGTGGCCTACAGGCTTATAGACTCTAACTACACCAAATCTTTCAGAAAAGTGTGTTGAAAGTGATGGTTTTCCTCCTGCACCCGAGGAGCCTATTTTTGCGTCAACGAATATAGGGCCATCCAATAATCCTGCCTTCGCTAACGGTGCAAGGCTTACTATTGCAGCCGTCGCCATACACCCTGGTACTGCAACAAGACTAGTGTTTTTAAGCTCTTCACGATGAAGTTCCGGTAGCCCGTAAACGAACTTTTCTAGAAGGTCTGGTGCCGGATGACTCCATCCATACCATTTCTGATACTCTGCAGCATCCTTTAGTCTAAAGTCTGCGCTCATGTCAACAATTTTAACACCAGTTTCAGCCAGCTTAGGTGTTATCTTACATGATACTCCATGCGGTACTGCCAAAAATATTACGTCAACTTTAGATGCTACAGTTAATGGGTCTTCAGCTGTAAACTGTAGGCTTGTCATTCCCTTAAGGTTAGGATGCACTTTGAAAACATATTCTCCAACATGCTGTCTCGACGTTACCGAAACTATTTCAGCTTCAGGATGTCCAAGCAGTATCCTTAAAAGTTCTCCTCCAACGTACCCTGACGCTCCAACTATTCCAACCTTAACCATTACCTTTTCACCTTCCCTATCGCATACTCCACTATCTTCCTCGGTATATTAATTGTTGAAACTGAAGCAGCACCCTTAAATTCCACACAACCGTTAATCTCATGCACCAGAAGTCCTCTTTCACTTTCCATGGCATCAACACCCAATACTCCCTCACCTACCGCCTTCGCTGCCTTAATTATTATATCCTCTTGTCCAGGCTCAAGCTTAGCTAAAACCGCTGCCCCCCCTCTTGCAACATTTGTTCTCCAATCATCTTCAGGCTGATACCTGTATATTGATGCAATTATCTCGTCCCCGACCACTATAGCCCTTATGTCTCTTGGCGGTCTCTGGACATACTCTTGCAAGTAATAGATTTGCTGAAGAGGTTCATGAATCATTTCCCTTGTTTCAAAAAGGGCTTCAGCCTCCCTCCTATCTCTTATGCATGCAACCATCTTACCCCAGCTTCCAATAATAGGTTTTATAACGAGAGGATAGCCCATCTTATCCGCAAGCTCTAGCGCAGACTCTAGAGAAAATGCTACAGACGTCTTTGGTGTTGGAACTCCTGCCTTGTCTAAAGCTAGTGTGGTTAAAAGCTTGTTTGTTGTCAAAGAAAGAACATTGTAAGAGTTTATCACAACCTTCTTCCTCTCAAGCACCGCTGCATAATATAGTCCACGAATGTGGCTCATGCATCTTTCTAAAACTACATCACCGAATATAGAGTTTGTGAAGCTGTCTTCTCCGACAAGGGTTAGGGGATGTGCTTTTGCGTCAACAAGGCCTACCTTAACCCCTAACTTTTTCGCTTCCTCAGCTAATATCTTCTCCTCCCAACGTAGTCTATCGTATAATATTGAAAGCTCCATGTACCACTATTCTCCCCAATCTTCGCCTATTTCCTCAGCAGGCTTTAGAACAGGCTTCCCCTCCTTTATCTCTGTAACCTCGTATTCGCTCCCACAGTCTGGGCAGCTAACTATTTCCCCCTTTATAGCGTCATCTGGAACATCTATTTCTCCACCACATACCTCACAAGATGTCTTCATCTTCTCTCACCTCCACTAACCATAAAATCATATAAATTTAATTTTAGCAAAACACCTTCTATCCTAGAAATTTCGTCCAAAGCCAACTTTTTGAAAACTTTATTCTGTTCCCTCCTATCATGAATCATTTTCATAACATTTTCAGGGTTAGGTCCCCCTGCAATCTTCTTATTAAAAATGCTTGTTCTTGGATCCATAATGTTCACATATTCTTCATATGATGGACACTTAATCACCTCATCACCAACCTTCTCGCAGAAGACCTCATATGCCTCCCGTGAAAGGGGTGAAAGTCTTTTCTCAAAACATTTTTTCACATATGCTCCAACAATATGATGTGCTCTTCTAAAAGGTATCCTGTAATCTAAGACGATTTTTTCAGCAAGCTCCATCGCATTAGAAAAATTTTTCACCAAAATTTCATAGCCTCTTTCTTCATTAAATCCCAAATTTTCTACCAATTCCTTCATTGCTGTAACCGTATCATATACGATATTGTATGTCTCCCACACTTTTGGCGTCATCTCTTGTAGGTCTAGGTTGTAGGATGATGGTAGCGCCTTATATAGCATCATTGCTCCAACAAAGTTTCCTACAACAATACCACAGTATGCTCTTGCAGTTTCTGTGACAACAGAGTTCTTCTTTTGAGGCATTGCACTGCTTGTGGAAGAAAATCTGTCTGGAACATCAAATACTCCTACATCATTATTTGCTAGAAAATTTATGTCCTCGCACATTCTACTCAATGTTAATGATATAGACGAAAGTATAAACATGTGCTCGAGCATAAAATCTCTTGAGCTCACCGCGTCAATAGCATTTTCTACGATAGTATTGAATCCAAGAGATTCTGCAACCTCCAACCTGTCAATTTTAACTGTTGTCCCAGCACAGGCTGCTGCACCCATTGGACACAGGTTCGTCCTAAAATAGTTCTCGAAAAGTCTTTCAACATCTCTTCTGAGCATGTCATTATATGATAATAGCCAGTATGCGAATGTTATCGTCTGAGCTGTCTGCAAATGTGTGTAGGCTGGCATAACCTTCTCCCTAGATTCAATGGCCCTATCAAGTAATGTTTCCATAAAATCTACAAGCAATAGGATAAGGTCCAAAATCTTCTTCCTCAAAACAATCCTTAATGCTGTCGAAACCTGATCGTTTCTACTCTTACCCAAATTCATGTACCCTCCATCTTCACCAACTATATCCATGACCTTCTTTTCCAAGAGCATATGCACGTCCTCGAAACCTTCATCTTTAGAGAATCTATCAACCCCCTTTATTGCTGAAATTATCTTTTCAGCCACCCTTTCCTCTATGGCGCCAGCTTCAGAAAGAGCTATAATGTGTGCAATGTTAATCTGTTTAACAGGCTCAAAAAGAATCTCATCTTCATCGATTGATGAAATGTATTTGAGTACATTATATTCTATTGGCTCCAACCTTTCTCCTCTAAGAATGTCTTTACCCATTCCCTTTAACCCTCTTTAACATTTCATAGCCTACTCTAGATTGCAGCCCCCAAATTTCTATAAAGCCTTCAGACATCTTCTGGTCAAATTTAGAGCCTATACCGTAGGTTGAAAGGCTCAGGTCATAAAGTGAATATGGCGATTTTAGACCGTCAACAGAAACTCCCCCCTTATACAGTTTAACTCTAACTGTTCCCTCAACCCTATCCTGCGTTCTTTCAATAAAGCCTTCCAGGTCCTCTCTTAACGGTTCATTCCAAAGGCCAAAATACACTAACCTAGACCACTCCATGTCAACCAACTCTTTAAAGAATAGTTCATGTCTAGTTAAAACCATCTTCTCTAAAGCCTTGTGAGCTTCAAGCAAGGTTACTGCCGCAGGACACTCGTAAACCTCCCTACTTTTTATTCCAACAAGCCTATCCTCTATATGATCAATAAGTCCTACACCACATCCTCCAGCAATAAAATTAACTTGAGAAATCAATTCAATCAAACTAACACTTTTCCCATCTAATGAAACAGGTAAGCCGTTTTCGAAACCAATTTCTAAGAAAGTAGGCTTGTCAGGAGCCTTTTCGGGAGGAACAAGCCACTCAAAAACATCCTCTCCCACACCATTCCAGGGATCCTCAAGAGGTCCTCCCTCGATAGACCTTCCCCAAAGATTCTGGTCAATACTATACTTTTTCGCCTTAGCCTGTATTTCAATACCATGTGCCATAGCATACTTTATCTCCTCTTCCCTATTCAAGTTCCATTCTCTTACTGGCGCATAAACTTTCAGTCTAGGATTCAACGCTTTCGCTGTAACCTCAAACCTAACCTGATCGTTACCCTTGCCAGTACACCCATGCGCTATAGCGACAGCATTCTCCTTTTCCGCAATATTAACAAGTTTCTCTACAATAAGAGGTCTTCCAAGAGCCGTGCTCAAAGGATACTTTCCTTCATATAATCCGTTAGCCTTAATAGCCCTTGCAACAAATTTGTTCACAAACTCTTCCTTTGCATCAATACTATAATGTTTGATCGAACCTGCTTTATACGCTCTCTCCTCTATACTCTTAAAATCCTCTTTCTGTCCCAAGTCTACGGTAACAGTCACAACATTATAACCGTACTTCTCGTTAAGCCATTTTATCATTACGGTAGTATCTAATCCTCCCGAATATGCAAGGACAAGTCTTTTATCTTCCATAGTGAATGGCCCTAGTGAACGATAAGTTTATATATTTTTTGGCCAAGATAGTCCAAAGATAGAATAAAATGACCAACATCGGTCAAAGTATCTCTAAAGTTGTAAAAGAAATTGTGCTAGACGACATATTCTTGCAAGCTTCAATAAGAGGTCAATACTGTAACTACAGTGCTATAGCCCGCAAGATAAAGCCACTTGTTGATAAAAAAGTAGGCTATAATACTGACGTTCAAAGTATTGTTACAGCACTTAAAAGGTTAAGGCCCACATTAACATATTCGCCAAAAAATGTTAAAATGGTTTTAGCTGACAGCAATCTTTCAGTAAGAACTGGTGTAGTAAAGATAACTGTAGAAAAGACAAGGACAACTACACTAAGATTCTCTGAACTTATAAGAAAGTACATAAATTATATAATCCATGTTAGCATAGGCTATGCTGCAATAACAATTATAATGGATGAAATGTATTCAGAGGAGGTTCTGGAACTTTTTGAAAAATCCTCTATATTAGAAAATAAGAGAAACCTTGCAGCCATAATAGTAACAAGCACTCCAGAAATAACAGACGTTCCAGGTTGCGCAATATCAATATACGAAAGACTTTTTTCTTCAGGGATAAATATAGAAGATACAACAAGCTCATACACGGATACAATAATAATTGTAAAAAATGAAGATGTAGGCAAGGCCTTTGAAACATTAAATGACCTTATAAATGAAACAAGAAGGGAGATTGCTACATTATTCAAAAGGAAATAAGTATAAATTTTTTATAAAAAATAGTAAATTTTTATAAAAAATTTAAAAAAGTATATATAAGTTTACCGTCAATCTGTTAAAAAGATTTATATACATGATGTTTCCCTCCTCTTTTTCACACATGTCTAGACCGTCAACTAGTAGATTTGCCGTAAAATGTGGGCTACTATTAGACGGTACTGGTAAAGAGCCTCTAAACGATGTCTTCCTAGTTGTTAACAATGGTGTAATTGAATCGATATCTAAAACAGTTGACCCCTCTCTAGAAGTTGTAGACGCTGGAAACTATACAGTTATGCCTGGACTTATTGACGCACACCTTCATCTCGCAGGACATTTGACTGATAAGTTTGTAGAAGAATCTATAGTAACACCTTATGAAATGCATTTGATAAAGGCTCTCTACGATATTCAAGACCTCCTCTCTGCAGGATACACTACTGTTAGAGACTGCGGTAGCCTACAAGGTCCATACTTGAAAATGGCTGTAGAAAGCGGCTTAACTAAAGGTCCAAGAATTGTGACAGCCGGTAGAGTGTTAACACAAACTTTCGGTCATGGGGACGAACACTATTTTCCTGTAGAAATTGTAAAGTTAAGAAGCGACTACAAACTTGGTTTCGGAGGCATACTATGTGATGGTGTGGACGAATGTGTAAAGGCTGCAAGGACGGTGTTTAGGGAAGGCGCTGACTTTATAAAAATATGTTCAACTGGCGGAGTAATGTCTCAAAGAGACAGGCCAGAAGACGAGCAGTTTACTGTAGAAGAAATACGTGCAATTGTAAATGAGGCTAGGAAAGTTCGAAGCTTTGTAGCCTCTCATGCTCAAGGTGCGAAGGGGATAAAGAATGCACTTGTTGCCGGTGTAAGAACAATTGAACATGGAATATACCTAGATGATGAAGGTGCTAGAATGATGATTGAACAAGATGCTATTATGGTCCCAACACTTTCTATTGTACATCAGCTCGTCTCTAAAGGTAAAGAAGCTGGTACACCAGAATGGGGTCTAAAAAAATCACTTGAAGTAATAGATGTTCATGTGAAAAATGTAGAAAAGGCTAAGAAGATGGGTGTAAAAGTGGCTACGGGAACAGACTTTATAGGTTCTCCAATGCTCAAGTTTGGAACAAACGCCATGGAACTACAGCTTCTTGTAGAAAAATGCGGTTTCACTCCAATGGATGCAATAGTTGCTGCTACAAAAAATGGTGCTGATGCCTGTGGCCTACTAGGTAAAATTGGTACATTAGAAGTTGGTAAACTTGCAGACCTAATTGCAGTACAGGGGAATCCTCTTGATGACATTTCCTTGCTACAAAAGAAAGAGAACATAAAGTTGGTGATGAAAGGAGGTGTTGTTTATGCATAAGGCGTTGAATAAGTTGGTCGCGGTAGCGGCTGTTGTAGTAATTGTTGCAGCCGCAGTAATTTTCTTGGTGCCACAATTACAACCAACAACACCTTCTTCAACTACCACGACAACTACAATTTCGACTACCACAACAACATCTTCAACCTCAACTACTGTAACAACTTCTCCTACTACACAGAAGGTCTTAAGGATTGCAATAGGAATTGATGCTGACACACTTGACCCACATGCTCAGACAACAACTCTCATATCAAACATAATGAGCTTTATAACAGAACCACTGTTCTATTATAACGAGAAAGGTGAACTTATACACTATCTTGCGGAAAGTTATACTGTATCCTCTGATGGACTTAAGGTTACTGTAGTTTTGAAGAAAGGTATCAAGTTCCAGGATGGATATCCATTGAATGCTACTGCAGTAAAGGTGACATTTGACAGACTGCTTAATCCTAAGGTAAAGGTTCCAAGCAGATACTTGTTGGATGCATTAAATTCAACAGACATAATAGACGAGTATACTGTAAGATTTAACCTAAAATATCCATATGCACCTTTTGTCAGAACTTTAACTACATGGTATGTGATCTCTCCACTAGCTTACCAGAAGCTTGGTGAAGAAAACTTAGGTAAGACTCCAGTAGATATAGGCACTGGACCATTTAAGTTCAAGGAGTGGGTGAAAGGTGACCGTATTGTACTATCGAAATTTGATGGGTACTGGGGTGGTGCAGTAAAGTTTGATGAAGTAGTATTCAAGATAGTTCCTGAAGCTCAGACGAGAGAGGCTATGCTTCTTTCAGGAGAAGTTGATATCGTTTACCAACCTCCACCAGCCGACTTACCTAAATTAAATAATACTCCTGGAGTAGTATTAGCTATAAATCCAAGTACAAGGGTTATGACTGTTAACATAAACACGCAAAGGGGTCCACTAAAGGATGTTAGAGTAAGACAGGCTCTAAACTACGCCGTAGATAAGGAGGCTTTGATAAAGAATGTACTATTTAATTTGGCCACTTTAGCAGATTCTCCAGTATATCCAGCATTCTTCGGCTACTCTCCCCAAAAGGTTTACGAATATAATCCTGAAAAGGCTAAACAGCTTTTGGCTGAAGCAGGGTATCCAAACGGCTTCAAGTTGACTCTCATGGTCCCTACCGGCAGATATATTTTCGATAGACAAGTTGGTGAAGCGCTACAAGCCTATCTTTCGAAGGTAGGTATAACTGTAGAACTCTATACTCCAGACTGGCCTACATTTGTTCAGAGTCTTATTGGCCAAAACTATACAAGTACACCTTGGGACCTATGTTACGTAGGCTATGGCATGACCACACCCGATGCTGACGCAGTACTATATTCAGTCTTCCATTCCTCACAGTGGGCGCCTGGAAAGTTCAATACAATGTTCTACAAAAATGAAAGGGTTGACAAACTTTTAGACGATGCTCGAAGAGAAGTTGATGAGAAAAAGCGTCTTCAAATGTATGCTGAAGCACAGGCAATAATATGGGAGGAATGTCCATGGATATTCTTGTACTTCCAAAACTTTGTTCTTGCACATAGCGATAAGGTGCATGGACTAGTAGTATATCCTTATGAAACCTTTGACCTAAGATGGGTGTACATTTCCTAAATAATGGGGGTGAAGCCAGTACTGTCAGCCCTCAAATATTTTTTTTACCGTATCCTAACACTTGCAATAACACTTATTGGTCTTGTAACATTAATTTTTATCCTTATTAGGTCAATTCCTGGCGACCCTGCAAGAGTTTTGGCGGGGATGATGGCCAGTGAGGAAGATGTTAACCTTATTAGGGAACAGTTGGGCTTAAATCAGCCCATATATGTTCAATATTTTATATATTTAAAAAATCTTTTTACGCTAAATTTGGGTGTATCCTTTAGAACAGACTCTCCTGTTATAAGCGAAATTTTAGCTAGACTACCTAATACTCTCATACTTGCCGTAACCAGCACTTGTCTTGCTGTAGCATTAGGTGTACCCCTAGGAATTCTTGCTGCATCAAAGAAAGGTGGAAAACTTGACCTATTCTTGTCATCATTATCCATAGCAGGAATATCTTTACCAATATATTGGCTTGGATTAATTTTGATTCTAATATTTTCTGTTGAACTCAGAATTTTGCCTGCTGGTGGCTCGGGTACACCTATGCACCTAATTCTTCCAACAGTAACAATTGCATTATATCTTATGGCGTTCATTGTTAAGATAACTAAGGCAAGTGTTGTAGATTCTATGGAAAAAAATTATGTGATAACTGCAAAGTCTAAGGGTTTAAGTGAAAGGACAATACTTTATAAGCATGTTTTAAGGAACGCCCTTATTCCAGTTGTTACAATAGTTGGTTTACAGTTTGGTGCTCTTTTAGGTGGCGCAGTCATAACTGAAACAATTTTCGCTTGGCCAGGTCTTGGACGATTAATTGTTGACTCAATAAATTCTAGAGATTATCCAATGGTTCAAGGTTCGATATTCATATTTGCCCTACTCTATGCTCTGGTTAACCTAGCTACAGACTTACTCTATACATTCATAGATCCTAGGGTGAGGCTAAAATGATGGAAAAGTATAAACAGTTATTTAAATCAACACGTGTGCAATTATGTCTTTCCATTATATTATTATTCATATTTATGGCACTCTTAGCTGATATAATAGCTCCATATGATCCCATAGAAATAGACCTTTCTAAGAGCTGTAATCCTCCAAGCAAGGATCACCTTTTAGGGACTGATGAACTTGGTAGAGACATTTTAAGCAGGATCATATATGGTTCAAGACTAACAATAACAATATCCTTTGTTGCTACAGCTTTGGGTGCTACAGCTGGAATTTTCTTTGGAGTAATATCAGGCTATTTTGGGGGTATAGTAGACACGATAATACAGAGAATTACTGAAATACTTCTCGCTCTACCAGGTTTTCTTTTGGCAATTATGTTTGTCGCAATAATGGGTAGCAATTTATGGACAGTAATAGTTTCTGTCTCCATTTCAATGACTCCATCATTTATTAGAATGGTTAGAGGCTTAGCTTTACAGGTTAGAGAACTAGAGTATGTTTTGGCAGCAAAACAGCTTGGAGCAAATAGTATCAAAATAATGTTCAGGCATGTAATTCCAAACATTTCTCCAACGATAATTGCTCAGGTGACATTAAATCTTGGTACTTCAATATTGTTTGCTTCAGGTTTAGGTTTTCTTGGAATTGGTGTTCCTCCACCTGCACCAGAATGGGGTACTATGCTGGGAACAGGGCGTGCTTACATATTCTATGCTCCACATTTGATAATCTTTCCCGGTCTCTCCGTTTTCCTACTAGTTCTCTCATTCAATATTATCGGTGACAAATTAGGTGAGATAATTGCATCAAAATAATGTTGTAGCTGAAGTTAAGAACCTGAAGGTCTACTATGATATGGGTGACCGTACAATAAGGGCTGTTGATGGTATAGACTTCACTATTAGGGAAGGTGACTGCTTTGCTATAGTAGGTGAAAGTGGTAGTGGGAAAAGTACTCTTGGGCTTTCTCTAATCAGATTGTGTCCTGGTAAAGTTTCTGGGGAGATAATTGTTGATGGTGTGGATTTGATGAAACTTAGTGATGAAGAAATTAGAAAGTTTAGGTGTTCAAAAATTTCAATAATATTTCAAGAACCAAGTTCAGCATTAAACCCTGTTATGAAGATTGGAGAACAGTTGATGGAAGTCTTTACTGTACATGGATACAGTAAGTCTGAAGCGTACGAGAGAAGTGTAAAGCTTCTTAAAACTGTAGGCATTCCTGAAGCTGAAAAGAGGATGCAATCCTATCCTCATCAGCTTAGTGGTGGTATGAAGCAGAGGGTTATAATAGCAATGGCTATAGCTTTAAATCCAAGACTCGTTATAGCTGACGAGCCAACTTCTGCGTTGGATGTTACGATACAGGCTCAAATATTAAACCTGCTAAAAAATTTAACAAAATCTTATGGTCTTTCCACAATTCTAATAACACATGACATGGGTGTTGCAGCTGAAATATGTAATAGAATAGGCATAATGTATGCTGGAAAAATGGTTGAGGTCGGTGAACTGGAAAGCATATTCTCTAACCCAATGCATCCATACACTCGTGCTCTTATGACCTGTATTCCAAGAGGCCTAAAGGGATTGCTTAAACCTCTCCCAGGCCATGTTCCAGACCTCTCAAATCCGCCGGAAGGTTGTAGATTTCATCCAAGGTGTCCTTACGCTAAAGACGTATGCAAAAAAGAGGAGCCAAAACCTTTACATCTTGACGATAGACTTGTTTTATGTCATAGAGTTGGTGAAATATGATAGAACTTGTTAGAGGCGAAAACCTTTCCAAATCATATAATATTAAACTTTCGTTAACAAAGTCTATAAAAGTAAAGGCTGTTGAAGATGTTAGTCTAAGTATAATAAAGAATGAAGTTTTTGGTCTAGTAGGTGAAAGTGGTAGTGGGAAAAGTACCCTAGGCCGACTAATGCTTTATATGGAAAGGCCAGATAGTGGTAAAATAATTTTTAAAGGTCTAGACCTTTCTAAAGCTAAAGGGGAGGAAGTTAGAACTGCTCGAAGAAAAATGCAGGTTGTCTTCCAAAATCCAGATCTTTCATTAGATCCCCGAATGAGAATATATGATACTTTAAAGGAGGCTCTTGAATGTTGCAAATATAAAGGTGATTTTAAAGAAAGAATGAAAACTGTTATGGAGGATGTTGGATTATCAGTTGACGCACTTAGCATGTTTCCCCATCAGCTTAGTGGTGGTATGAAGCAGAGGGTTGCGCTTGCACGCGCCATCCTTGCAGAACCAGAATTTATTGTACTAGATGAGCCGACTTCAGCATTAGACGTTTCGGTTCAAGCCCAAATTTTGAACCTTTTAATCGAATTAAGGAAGAAGTTAAACCTAACATATCTTTTTATTTCACATAATCTTTCTGTTGTAAGCTATGTCAGTGATAGGGTTGGTGTAATGTACTTAGGTAAGCTTCTAGAGATAGGGGAATGTGATGAAGTCTTTAATGAGCCATTACATCCATATACAAAGCTTCTAATTTCTTCTGTGCCAACACTTTATATGGCAAAAAAATTTTTTGCACAAAATCATAGTGGCGTAGCTGAAAATGGAGATGAAAATGTTTCTGGCTGCAGGTTTTTTAAACGCTGTCCGTATGCAAAGGACATTTGCAAAAGTAAGGAACCGGAATTGAAGGGAGACAAGCATATGGTGGCCTGCCATTTCGCCTAAACCATTTATTTCACAATAATATAATAAAAAATTTTTTCAAATTAACTTTAGAATATGTTATATTAATATCATATTTTAATCTAATACTTTAATTTTTTTTATTAAATAAGGTTTCCTAGTATATCGAATTGCATTTCTTCGCCTTCTCCAATAATCTCCAATTTTTTATTTGCTTTAATCTCCTCAAGCAATGCTTCTGACGCTTGGAATGTTGCAAGTTCTAAAGTGTTTTTTATCCTAATAACCTTTATATCATTTATTGGCTTGTTGGAGAGTCTGAACAGCAATTCTATTGCATCCCTATCTGTTGGCATTATTACTGGAATTTTTG
Source organism: Nitrososphaeria archaeon (assembly GCA_014361085.1). Lineage (GTDB taxonomy): Archaea > Thermoproteota > Nitrososphaeria > JACIWG01 > JACIWG01 > JACIWG01. Next base: position 890 of record JACIWG010000011.1, on the reverse strand, counting down.
CTCCAATTAATCCTATTGCTCCAGCTGTTAAAGCGTTCATGTAAGTGTCATGAAAGTTTATTTTGTCAAACAACCTTTTTGTGATAACGTCCGCCAAACCTACTCCAATCGCATTTCCTTCAGTTTCTTTAGTTAAGTCTAAAGCTGCTATAAATCTAATGTTCGGTAATTCGGGAGGCTTTTCTTCAGGCCATGCAAACCTTCCAGTCACATTAGGGTCCATTCCTGTACCACTAATATTCTTCCCTATCTTCTCAACTATTAGGACATCAAGTTCCTTAAACGGGATTCTCATTATCCATTCCTTAGCCTTTACAAGAAGTTTTCTTTCCTCACTTTCAATTTCTTCTGGCCTAAGAGCCTTTATAAGGCATGTCTCATGATATTGGTTTTCAACTATTGCTACACCCAGCTTTATAGGCGCCTTCTCCATTATCTTTCTAGCCGTTGGCACAAGAAGTTTATGATATCCTTCTTTTCCGTAAGCATGTATTGTCTGAGCACCCCTCTGTTTCCCTAGCCCTATCACCATCATCTTCATTAAACCACTTTCAACCTCGTCTTTGAAGTCAGTGTGTGGTTTTACTCGTCCAACGACTATTACAGCATCAGCTTCAAGAGCTGCACGAGAAACATACACGGGCATACCGTTCTCCAGTCTCCCAACTTCCTTAACTTCCATAGTAGCATTTATAGGTGCACCAACATACTCTTCAGTTACACCCAAATCGTATAATACCCTCTTCTGCCCCTCTGATGTCGCCCCACCATGGCTACCCATTGAAGGTATTATGAATGGTTTACCGCCAACCCTTTTAACTTCCTCAACTATCGTCTTAATTATTAATGGAATGTTTGTGACACCCCTACTTCCAGCGGTTATAGCAACA
>JACIWG010000108.1:4890-5308 GCA_014361085.1 Nitrososphaeria archaeon | reverse complement strand
TTTTTTCTAGAAAACCAGCAACTATACCTCTAATCAGGTTTTCTGAAAGAGTGCTTTTAAAGGGAAAACTTGAAACATTTATTAGCCCATAGCCTGTCTCATAGTCTACCTTTATAAGAGAAACTTCACCCCAACCGTTTGATTTGAAAAGGTTACAGAAATTTGATAAAAGACTTTCTTTTTCATCATAAAATCTTTTAAGTAGTGTGCCATAGGTTCTTCCAATAGATAAGCCAATATTATATATAATGAGTACACCACCAACACCAAACGTGCCAACAATCACATCAATTATACTATCCCAGCATACAGCTGGCATTTCAACAGTATGTTCAAGAGGCATCTTATGTGAAGGAAAGAACTTTTCAACCACTTCTTCAGACAGTTCGATCCTATAGCCTTTTATTATACCCTTTTC
>JACIWG010000108.1:0-4880 GCA_014361085.1 Nitrososphaeria archaeon | reverse complement strand
ACAGTCCTGTCAGAAACACCGACCCTTTTAGATATTTCATTACATTGTGCACGTGCATTCTCCTGCAACAACCTTAGAATCTCTAGGTCTATAGAATCAACACTTTCCCTAACCAAAGGAATCAATATGGATGTAATATATGGTTATAAAAATATTGTTTTACTGACAAGCTTAAAGTTAAAGCTGACTATAAAATCCATTATCGACAAAATCAGACGGCAGAGTTTTATTGCTCATTTTGGTAACGGCCCCTATAGCCTTCATTAGCCTTCTTTTCACATCTGATTAGAACAAGTTGAGCAAATCTTGCACCCTTCTCAATAATGATAGGGTTTCCTACATTCAAAAGTATCTTCGAATATCCCACATATCCTGAATCCCATAAAGCTGAACCAACTTGAACACCCATCCTTACCAGCGAAGATCTAGGTAGACATATTCCTACAGTATCAAGAGGTATCGAAATCCTTTCTTTAACTTGAACAACATACACGCCCTTTTCAAGAAAAAATTTACCATTATCACATTTGACTTCAACATATTCTGGAAGCCTAACATCATTACATAGTATTATTCCAACACCGTTAAGCCTAAAAATCCTTTCAACCGTTAAATCAACACCATTCACTTGCACCTGCTCTCTACTAATATTTTCCAAATAATTTGCAACATCCTCACCAGATAGAACACTCATAATATGGGCATAGAAAGTTGGGGGATATAAAATTAGAGCCTTTACCATTATAAGCGATAAAAATATATATCCAAAGTTTAGTGCATAATTTAGTGTCCCGGGGTAGCTCAGCCTGGCAGAGCTTCCGGCTGTAGAAGTTTGCCCTGGCAAACTCATTCAGCCTGCTAGGCTTACAGAAACCGGAGTGTCGGGTGTTCAAATCACCCCCCCGGGACCATAAAACATTCTGAATAGTATAGTAGATTAAAATTTTTATAAAAATGCGTTAGTTTATATTATATTTTGGTTACAGTTTATTAATTTATATAATGTTAGGACAATGTTTATAAATTGTAGTAGTTGATAGTGTTGGTTAATGGAAAGATTTTTGACGATAGACAAGGGATTAATGGATAACTTTTTGGAAAGGGTGATGGAATATTATCAGTTGATTGCACCTGTCAGGACAGAAAAGGGAGTATTATTCGAATATATTTCAGGAAAGGAGGAGGTTGACTTAACTTATAGTGGGCATACGATTTTACCGCCTAAAAAATTCTTTTTTCCACCAGTAGAGGAAATGTTTGTTTACGAGTATGAGGATTCTGGAAATATTAGATTATATGATTTGCTTGATGAAGTTTCAAAGGGAAAACGTGTTATAGTTGGTGTAAAACCTTGTGATATAAACGGTCTTCTTGTACTCGATAAAGTCTTTACAGGAGAATATAATGATCCATATTATGCTGCAAGACGAAAAAACACGCTAGTTATTGGTCTAACATGTAATAGGCCGATGGAATACTGTTTTTGCGCATACCTAAACACTGGACCCTTTATAAAAAGAGGATTTGATATCCTGCTTTCAGACCTAGGGGACAAATATATTGTTGAAGTTGGAAGCGAAGATGGATGGAAGCTTATAAAATTTAACCTTGACCTTTTCAGTGAAGCTAGAAGGGATGATGTTGAAGAAAGGGAAAAACTACTTATGAAGGTTGAGGAAGATATTAGGAGTAAGGGTTTACCATACTTTGAAACTATAGAAGGGGCTTTAAGAGAAAAGTTTTTGGATGAAATGTGGGACGAGTATGGGAAAAAGTGCCTTGCATGTGGTAAATGTAATTTTACCTGTCCAACTTGCAGATGCTTTACTATAACTGATGAACCAAACCCGGACCTTAAAAGTGGTAAAAGAGTGAGGACTTGGGACTCATGCCACTTCCTAAGCTTTACAAGGGTTGCGAGTGGAGAAGTTTTTAGAAGAGATAGACCTTCACGCTTTAAGCAAAGGATATATCATAAGTTCGTTTATTCTATAAACGAGATAGGTTCAATTTCATGTGTAGGATGCGGTAGATGTGTTGAAGTATGCCCTGCAAAAATCAATATAATGGATGTTATAAAGGAGGTGACTTTTGGTGTCAAACCCTTATCTGCCAAAATTGGCGAAGATTGAATCAATAAAAGACGAGGCTCCTGAAACGAAAACTTTCAAGATAAAGATTTTAGACGAAAAAATAAGGGACAGTTTCAACTTTTCACCTGGACAGTTTATAGAATTAACTGTTTTTGGATATGGTGAAGCACCCTTTTCTATTACATCATCGCCTATGGTTCACGAGAATTTTTCTATAACTGTAAGAAAGATGGGTAATGTTACAAAGGGCCTTTTCAGATTAAGGGAAGGAGATTTTGTTGGAGTTCGTGGACCATTTGGAAGAGGGTGGCCGCTTGAGAAGATGAAGGAGAATGATGTTCTAGTTATTGCAGGAGGAATCGGTTTAGCACCTTTAAAGCCTTTGATAGAATATATAATTTTACATCGAAAAATGTATAATAATGTTAAATTGTTTTATGGTGCTAAAACGCCTAAAGACATAATATATAAGGACATGTTTGATGAATGGAGAAAATACATTGACGTTGAATTAACTGTTGATTTTGCGGAAAAGGATTGGAGCGGCCACAGTGGTCCTGTAACAGTATTGTTCAAAAATTTCCAGCCATCTTCAGATAACATATATTCAGTTCAATGTGGTCCACCCATAATGATGCATTTTGTTACAAGACAACTTTCTAGCATTGGGTTACCTCCTGAAAAAATATACTTTTCACTAGAAAGGAACATGAAATGTGGCATGGGCTTCTGTGGAAAGTGTATGACTGGTGGAAGATACGTGTGCAAGGAGGGGCCAGTGTTCAACTATAGTGAGGTAAAAAACTTTCTTGAAACACCAGTTTAGGTGAGATATCTTGGATAAGATTAGAGTGGGAATTTTTAACCTTTCCTCATGCGAGGGATGCCTTGTCCAGATACTGAATCTTGAAGACATACTATTGAATATTTTGAAAACCTTTGAAGTTGAATGCCGCGTACTTGGAACGATAGGCAAAAGTGAACCATATGACATTGCATTCGTAGAAGGCTCAGTCATGTCAATTGAGGATGAGATGGAGCTTAAAAAGATTAGGGGCGCTAGCAGAATTCTTGTAGCATTGGGAGAGTGCGCATGCCATGGAGGAAACTTTCTAGTAAAAGATTTTGATGTAGATGAAATTAATGAAATGTTTCCAGGTTCACAAAAATGGTACTCTCACCCCATAGAAAGGTATGTTAGAGTGGACTATCGTATACCAGGCTGTCCAATCGATAAAGAAGAGTTTTTTACAGTATTTAAGTCACTTTTGCTGGAAAAGTTTCCTGAACAAGCTTCTTTCACAGTATGCAGTGAATGTATTCTAAAAGAAAACAGTTGCCTAATAGAAAAGGGTGTGGCTTGCATGGGCCCAATAACCAGGGGCGGATGCAAGGCAATATGCCCAACATTCAATAGAGAATGCTATGGATGCAGGGGGTTAAATGATGACGCTAATATAGATGGACTCCTACACACATTTAAAGAGAAGGGTATCAGTATACAACCTTACATGCTACCCTCTAAAAAGGGTGAGGTGAAAAGGTCTTGAATCATGAGCTTGTTGAAGTGAAGGGTGTTCCTAAGGTTGAGGGGGCAGTTGACGTAGTTGTTAAGCTAGTGAACGAACATTTTGAAGTTAAAGTAAAGGCGCGTGAGGGTATAAGATTGCTTGAAAGACTTCTCATTGGAAAAAGTTACAGGGAAATACCATTTATTGTTTCAAGAATGTGTGGCGTGTGCCCAATAATCCACAATATTACATCAGTTCAGGCACTAGAAAAAGCACTTTCAGTAAATGTAGGTGATGAAGTTAAAGGTGTTAGGGAGGCGATGACGATTGGAGGACACCTGCAAAGCCATCTAATACATTTGTACGTGTTCACTTTACCAGACATTGTTGGAAAAAAGAACATTGTAGAAGTTATTGGAGAAAATGAGAAAATGGTGAAGACAGTTTTCAGGCTTAAAAAGATTGCTAACACGATAACAGATTATCTTGGAGGCAGAGCTGCCCATCCAATAACACCTACAGTTGGGGGGCAAACAAAAATTCCATCCAAAAATGTCATGGAAACACTTTTGAGGCAGGCGCAGCTTTTTAAAGAAACGTTAAAAGGGATACTTGAAGTTATTTTAGCCGCAGAACTTCCAGAATTTGAAGAAAAAACACAGTATCTTTCCCTAAAATCTAATGAAATTTATCCAATACTTGACGGTGAACTTACAGTATCAAATGAAAAATTTTTTACACAAAATGAATACGAGAACTTTATTACATATGTTAATGAAGAATATTCTACAGCAAGACATTATCTTTTAAACGGTAAACCATATATGGTTGGCGCACTCTCTAGAATAAACAACAATTACAGCCTACTGACTGAAGAAGCTAGAAAATATTGTGAAATATATGGCTTAAAATTTCCTTCACATTCACCTTTCATGAACATAAAAGCGCAGGCTATTGAAATGATACATTTATCTAGCAGACTAGTGGACGTACTAGAAAAGCTTTCATCAACCACATTCAAGGAAGATTGTGTAAAATATAATGTGAGGGAGGGTGAAGGTGTATCGATTACTGAGGCACCAAGAGGGATTCTAGTACACCATTATAGGGTTGATGAAGATGGAAAGGTTGTTGAAGCAAATATAATAACACCTACAGCCCAAAATTATAAAAGTATGGAGCATACCCTGCAAAAGTATCTTACAACAATTGTGGAAAGAGATTTAAACTTGATTTCAAGGAGGGTTGAAGAGTTTGTTAGGGCGTATGATCCATG
>JACIWG010000107.1 GCA_014361085.1 Nitrososphaeria archaeon | reverse complement strand
GTTCGTTAAGCCTAGGCATAAAAGGTTAATTGAAGCTTTCAAAAGTGTCTCTAAGGCGAAGGTGATAATACATAGTGATGGTTCAATATTTCAACTACTTGATGGACTAATAGAGGCTGGAGTTGATGGAATAAATCCAGTGCAGGTTTCAGCAAAAAACATGGATACTAGAATTTTAAAAGAAAGGTTTGGTGAAAAACTTGTATTCTGGGGTGGTATAGATACTCAAAGAGTTCTCCCTTTCGGTAAACCCGAAAATGTTGTTGATGAAGTTAAAAGGCGTGTACATGATTTAGCAGAAAATGGCGGATACATACTTGCATCAGTTCACAATATACAGCCACTAACCCCGCCAGAAAATATTATCACAATGTTCGATTGTGCAAGCACCCACAAAATATAAGTAAATGAAACTATTTTCTCGGATATATTTCATAAAACTTTTCTATAGCCCTATTAACGATTTCCTTCGCATCTCCAACATTCTTCCATTCCTTAAACTTAACCCATTTTGTCGGCTCAAGCCTTTTATAAGTTTCAAAAAATTCCTGAATTTCTTTAAGCTTATGAGGGTGAACATCCGATATATCTTTAATGCCATCAAATCGAGCATCATTAACTGGAACAGAAAGCATTTTAGCATCCAAACCCTTCTCATCCTCTATTATGAGTGCTCCAATCAGTCTAACTTTAACAAGACAGCCTACCTCTAAAGGTTCATAGGTCATAAGCATAATATCCAGTGGATCACCATCTTCAGCCCAAGTTTGAGGAACAAAACCATAGTCCACTGGAAAAACTACTGAGGATGGAATAACTCTATCTAAAACAAATATTTCAAGCTGCCTATCATACTCAAATTTGTCCCTTTTTCCTGTGATAACCTCAATAACCATATTCAAAAATATGGGCGGCCTATCTCCTGCTGGAATATCTTTCCAATAATTCATATTCCATCATCTTCCACATATTTAACAATATTAGTGTATAAATTCTTTTATCTGAATAAATTTTTGATTTAAATAAAATTTTTCATATTTACCTCGACTGTTTTAATGTAATATATTTAGAAATTTATAATTTTTTAAGCTTAAAAGTTCTAGCTTCCAGATAAAAAACTTAAATATTTTTGCATGTGATGAAGTGGTGATGGTAAATGAGTAAAGATGAACTATTGAATGCTATAAGAGACAGTATCGTTAATCTTGACTTCGACAAATCAAAAGAGTACACATTAAAGGCTCTTAAAGCAGGTGCAACCCCTCAAGAAATAATATTAAAGAGTATTGCTGAAGGCATGGAAATTGTTGGAAAAAAGTTTGAAGCATCAGAATACTTTCTTTCAGAGCTTATCGTTGCTGGAGAAATAGGTAAAGAAATAACAAAGATTCTTGAACCATACTTGAAAGGTGAAGAAATAAAGAAGATAGGTAAGGTTGTGATTGGCACAGTAAGAGGCGATCTTCACGATATTGGAAAGAATATTGTTGCAATGATGCTTGAGGCTGCAGAATTTAAGGTTATCGATTTAGGAGCTGATGTGCCTCCAGAAAAGTTTGTTGAAGCCGTAAAACGGGAGAAGCCTGATATTGTTGGAATGTCAGCACTGCTTACCGTCACAATGGTTGAAATGAAGAACGTTATAGACGCTTTAAAAGAGGCTGGATTAAGGGATAAGGTTAAGGTTATAATAGGCGGTGCAGCAGTAACAGAAGATTATGCGAAAAGTATAGGTGCAGACGGGTACGGAGCAAACGCTGTAGAAGGGGTAAGAATATGCAAACAATGGATTACAGGAAAATAGGCCTTTAAAATATGCAAATTACATTAAGAGAACATTTTAAAAGCTTTGAAAGATTTCCTGTAATACCAATACTAGGCTATCCAGCACTACCAGCCCTAAAAATAACTACACAAGAATGTCTATATAATTCAGAAAAGCATTTTAATGTAGCTAAATATATTTTCCAAGAGTATGAAATCGATTCCTTGTTAACACTTTTAGACCTTACAGTAGAAGCTGAAATGCTTGGCGCACAAGTAAACTATACCTTATACGATGCACCTCAAGTAAAAAGGCATGTGAATGAACTAAAATATGTGGAAACAGAGAAAAAGAAAGAATACATAAAAACGGTGAAGAAGCTAAAGGAATTTTCAGAAGATGTACCAGTAGGAGCATATACAACAGGGCCCTTCACAGCAGCTGGACAGACAATAGGCATAGAAAAGTTAGTAAAATTATCTTACATGGAACCAGAAAATGCCAAGACAATCTTGGAAGAGGTGACGGAAACAGTAAAAGATTATGCGAGAGAAATCGAAGATGCGGGTGCAGATTATATTATCATCGCGGAGCCAACTTCAAGCCTACTATCTCTAGAACACTTCAGAAAATATTCAAAGCCAAATTTAAAAAGTGTGATAATGGCGCTAAAAAAGGAAGCTATATTACATGTTTGTGGTAAGTCAAAACACTTGCTTGAAGAAGTACAGGAGACAGGCGCGGCGGGGGTAAGCATAGACCAAAACATACCATTATATGAAGCATCAAAGGTATTAAAAAAGGGTTTTCTAATATTTGGAAACTATTCACCAGTAAATTTGGCAACAGAGAAACCAAATGTGATCAAGGAAAATGTCGAAATAATGTTAAATCCGGTAAAGGGGATGGAAAACATAATTGCGAGTACAGGATGCGATATACCAGCGAAAACTTCACCCGAAAATATAAAGACATTCATCAATACTGTAAAAAATATAAAAAGAAAGTAAGAGCAAGAATCTGATCTTTAACCCTAACATTTTTATTTTATAAAATTATTTTGATTTTAATAATGTTTAAATATTCTATTTCAGGGTTTTATGTTGCAAAAATGGTGTCAAACTATGAGATTTTCACGTCTTACATACACGCCTAAAGATCTGGTTTTTGGCTTCAGTAAAAATCCTCTTAAATATGGTACAGGTTTGGAAGTTGGTAATGGCGTAGTTGTTCCTGAAGTTAAGTATTTTCCGAGAGTTGAAAAAGATGTTAGGGAAGAATATAAGAGTATTACAGAGCAGTTGCTTAAAAAGGCTGTAGCACTTGGTATCGAAAATTTGCAGCTTGAAACAGAGTTAACTTATTTGGAGATGGAGGATCCACGGCTTGTTGTTGAACAAGTTAACTTGCAAAAGGATTTGATTGAAAGATATGCTAAAGAATATGGATTACATGTTGGTTATAGGGTTACTGTAGCAGACATCAGGGACTTTGGTAAGCCAAAGCATGATGAAGAAGGATTTAATAGGATGATGGAAGTTTTTGAACTTGTATCATCGAATGGAGCTGATGTACTTTCAATTGAATCAGAGGGTGGGAAAGAGCTTTTTAACTATTCTATAATACGCCAAGACCTTCTTGGAATAGTATCATCACTAGGATATCTTGCAACATTTGACATGAAAAGATTATGGAAAAATATTGTCTCGATAGCTAGAAACAAGTCTGTTTTGGCTGGAGGTGATAGTGCCTGCGCGTTCGCGAATACGGCCATGAAAATTGCCGGTGGCTTAAAAGATAACATGATACCACATTCTTTGGCATCGATTGTAAGAGTGATGTCAGCTTGCAGAAGCCTTATTGCCTTCGAAGAGGGTGCAACAGGTCCTGGAAAAGACTGTGCATATGAAAACATTTATCTTAAAGCGATCACAGGATACCCTATCTCGATGGAGGGGAAAACTTCGGCTGTAGCACATTCTAGCCTCGTCGGCAATATTGTTGCAGCAGCATGTGACCTATGGTCTAATGAGCAGGTTGAAAACATAAAACTTTTTGGAGGATATGGTCCAGAAGTCTTCCTCGAAATACTACATTACGATACAAAGTTAATGAACGTGGCTATAGAAGATAAAACGCATTTCTGTTTAAGGGATCTTATGATAAAATCTGACAAGTTTTTGAACCCTCAAGCCTTCGTCCTATCACCTGATATAGTATGTTCGATTTCGGAGGTCATTGTAGGCGAAAAGGATGAGCTTTCTAGAACTGTCGCTTCAGCGATTAAGGCTATAGAATTGATGATGGCGGAAGAAAAACTTTTGCTCAGTAGAGGAGAAAAACGTTTTATAGAAATGGCGAAGACAAGGCTAGAAGAAATATACTCTAGCCCAAATGAGAAGGTTGAGAGGGCGCTTGAACAGTATGAGGGGAAAGTTGAAAAGTTAAAGGTGAAAGACTATCTAGAAGTCTGAGCCTCTTTCTCAAGCTCTAGAATAGCTTCTTCAACCTCCTTTAAAACAATCGGATGCCTACTATTTATGGTTCTTGACCTCCTAATATTTTCTGAATAAAATTCTCTTTCACGCAATGCCTTCAGAAACCTGTTCTCGAAATCTTGGATATAAGAACCGTAAATATGGTATGAGTCAGAAATGTCAACATATTGGCCTACTTCAACCTTTTCACCCCTCCTCTTTTCTAGAAGCTCAGCCACCTTTTTCTGAAGCTCTGTAAGTGCAAACATGTTCATGAATGCAGCCTTGTACGCGTCCCTTGACCTCCAATGAGTATTCATATTCAATTTTAATACACCATTTTCTTCTGTACACCTAAACCATATCCTTTGAAGGCATGGTGGGTCATTTGTTAATGGGTCAAGTTCTGGATCCCATGTTATAGCCTGTGCTCTACGAGAATAAGGTACCTTAGAAAGCTTTTCAACAACATATTTGATCTGGTCAATAGCTCCAGCCGACGCTGGATACTTAAATAGTCTCTGATGGTATGTATATGTCCATTTTCCACTTTTAGGGTCTATCCAATGATCATGCACGCCATCAACAACTTCCCTCTTATACTTCTCTAAATCCTTGAACGTTGAAGGGATAGAAAGATGTATTCTTGGTTCACTTAATGGTTCACTAACCACCATTATCATTGTCGCATCAACGCTTGGAGGATCATTTGGTTTATCATATTCAGTCCTTATCTTTACACCCTTTTCCCACAATAGTTCCAGAGACCTTTCCCATACTTCCGAAATATTTTTTCCACTAACATAAAGTACTGGTATCATTGCCTACCATTCTTTCTAGAATATATTAAAATTTTGTCTCAAATTCTCTTATCTTTTCTAGACTATTTCTGAAAAGATTCTCGTCTTTGTGGGGAAAATATGTTGCACTAATAAACTCGTCCTTGAAAAAGGGTACAAGATTTAATTCAATAACCTTAACCCTTCTAACAATCTCTTCAGCCTCACTCCATTTTTTCTTTGAAAGAAGTAGCATGCTTGCGCCTGCACCGGAACCGTTTCCTATCTGAACAAATCTTTCTCTTGGAATGTCAGGTAAAAGC
>JACIWG010000106.1 GCA_014361085.1 Nitrososphaeria archaeon | reverse complement strand
CCCCTCCATTGAATCTCATAAAGAGAATTGAAAGGCAATCTTGTTAAGGCAGTTAAATTTATATCCCCACTTGAATCTCATAAAGAGAATTGAAAGCTTATAGCCTTCGCTCTCAATTATACTCTCATCTATGTCCTGAATCTCATAAAGAGAATTGAAAGTTGGAATGTCGTCGAAGGTGCAGTAGTCGAAGAAGCCTGTGAATCTCATAAAGAGAATTGAAAGATTTCACTCATTTTCCTGTTCACCTTCGTTGAGGACAGCGTGAATCTCATAAAGAGAATTGAAAGAGGTCAATGATGAAGGTGTAAACACAGAAATGTTGGCCGAGAATCTCATAAAGAGAATTGAAAGAATATGCGGAAAATGGTATAGTGAAAGTTATTTCTGGCGAATCTCATAAAGAGAATTGAAAGAACACTGCTTTTGCAAATTGTGTAAAGTCTCTGAACACTAGAATCTCATAAAGAGAATTGAAAGTTTCCCTTCCTCAGATATTGCCTCAACTTCCTCAGCGAATCTCATAAAGAGAATTGAAAGCCATTTTCCTCTTTTCTATAAACTCTTCTAACGTCATCTGAATCTCATAAAGAGAATTGAAAGGCTGTAACTGTAGTTATCGTCTTCGTACACATGCACAATTTTGAATCTCATAAAGAGAATTGAAAGATATTATAGGCTTGTAATTATTCCAGCATTAGTTATCATAAGAATCTCATAAAGAGAATTGAAAGAGTGATTGGCTCGTCGCATTTTCTCCAAACCTTCCAGTGGAATCTCATAAAGAGAATTGAAAGATGGATTCGTGTTTGGTAACGCAAGCTACAGGCATCTGGAATCTCATAAAGAGAATTGAAAGCCTTCGAGGACAGCGTTAACACTGTTCTGCAGATGCCTGTAGGAATCTCATAAAGAGAATTGAAAGAAGTATGAGGCGGGATATACTCCGCTTTTAATTGCTTCAGAATCTCATAAAGAGAATTGAAAGTGGAGGTGATTTAGAACATGAGCCTATGGCATCCTTCACTTGCCCCAGAATCTCATAAAGAGAATTGAAAGAACGTATGTATCGTTCTCGTTTCCACCATACTTGAACTTTTCGAATCTCATAAAGAGAATTGAAAGCAATAATAGGCGTAATACTTGCGCTTATATATGCAGTTATAGAATCTCATAAAGAGAATTGAAAGCTGCAAAAGTGCAGGAGCTAAAAGTCAACGATATATTACAGAATCTCATAAAGAGAATTGAAAGGTTACAGTATTCTACAATATGCTTGTATGGGCTTCTGAGAATCTCATAAAGAGAATTGAAAGATTTTCACTGCAGCCTGCTCCGGTAGAAGGCCTACAGAATAGAATCTCATAAAGAGAATTGAAAGTGAACACTCTTATCTCGTTACTGAAGCTTTTGTCAAAAAGAATCTCATAAAGAGAATTGAAAGCAGAAAAGGAGGGTGGGAAAAGGAGATGGTGGCAAATTTTCTAAGAATCTCATAAAGAGAATTGAAAGTAATAAGAGTAACAAATAAGCGGAAATGTCATCCACGTGAGAATCTCATAAAGAGAATTGAAAGATTTCTTCCACACTCGGAATTCTTTCACTCAAACCTTTCGAATCTCATAAAGAGAATTGAAAGTCATGCCAGGCTTGAATGTTCTACCGCCTTGTATGCATTTTGAATCTCATAAAGAGAATTGAAAGCCTATAATTGGAGCCTGTTGAGCCTGTTCATAAATTTGGAATCTCATAAAGAGAATTGAAAGATGACACGACAGTGTTCATTGTCGGAGCAGACAACAATCTTGAATCTCATAAAGAGAATTGAAAGCATCCGGGTGGGAGAATTTTGTCAAATCCCTTTCCGACCTGAATCTCATAAAGAGAATTGAAAGTTTAATATAATATACCCCACCCTAGCGCGGGATATATTTTTTAGGAATCTCATAAAGAGAATTGAAAGACTGGAACGGGAATGTTATTATGAAAACATTATCGCCTGAATCTCATAAAGAGAATTGAAAGAGTTTCAGTATCATTTCTTCTTAGACTTCCTTCTTTTAGCTGAATCTCATAAAGAGAATTGAAAGTCGCTTGAAGGCGGCACATAACATAAACGTCGGTCGTTTACCGAATCTCATAAAGAGAATTGAAAGAAATGTTTGTTCGTCCTTATCGCTTCATAATGCCTTGACACGAATCTCATAAAGAGAATTGAAAGTTTTTGAGCCCATACGTGTCCAGGATAATCTTTTTTGGCTCAGAATCTCATAAAGAGAATTGAAAGGATACCGGTTTCATCATTTTAGCTGCTGTCTCAGCTAATGAATCTCATAAAGAGAATTGAAAGTGTACAACAATCTTTTCAACATCAATCATCTCAAACGTTGGCGAATCTCATAAAGAGAATTGAAAGCCCATGGACATGCACCATAACGCTGTATAGTAATGTTAGAATCTCATAAAGAGAATTGAAAGCAAACCTGAAGAGGCTTTCAAGCATCCAGGCTCAAGGAATCTCATAAAGAGAATTGAAAGTTAGCACAATTGAAGACCGTAAGTATATGGAATTTTATGAGAATCTCATAAAGAGAATTGAAAGCCGTGTTATCGGTTACGGCTTCTTTAAGCGTTTTAGTCTCCGAATCTAATAAAGAGAATTGAAAGATAGCTTCCTGTGAGAAGGGCATGTAATAAACTGAGTTGGGAATCTCATAAAGAGAATTGAAAGAACATACAGTGGCATACTATATCATGCTATAGCATGATGAATCTCATAAAGAGAATTGAAAGTAACACACACCCTGTACACTACACCATCTTCAACCCATTTGAATCTCATAAAGAGAATTGAAAGCGCCACTTCACGTAATTTTCGTATTCGCTTGGAAATTGGTGAATCTCATAAAGAGAATTGAAAGAGCTTCAGTGAAACTACAAGGGGAGTTGGAGAAGCAATACAAGGAATCTCATAAAGAGAATTGAAAGGAATATGACTATGTGGTCGTCCCATGGGTTTATTTGCATTTTGAATCTCATAAAGAGAATTGAAAGTAGAATACTTTATAGGCTTCACAATAGGCTTAATAGTTTGGAAGAATCTCATAAAGAGAATTGAAAGAGTGCTCCGGTTGCAGCCAAAATGGCCGTGAAAAAGTCTCGAATCTCATAAAGAGAATTGAAAGATAAGATATGGGTAAGCTATACCAATAGCACATGCAATAGAATCTCATAAAGAGAATTGAAAGACTACATCTGTTGAATCGATTACTATCATTGTTTCTTGTGAATCTCATAAAGAGAATTGAAAGTTTTCTAATTCTTCTTTTTTTCCTCTTTCCACTTTTAGTTGAATCTCATAAAGAGAATTGAAAGTACACGTACTATTTAATATGGTTGTTCTAATTATGATACTGTTCAAATAGGCTTTTCTTCCGGCCTAGCTTTTATTCTCTAGTGCTATATTGGGTGGTTGTATCAGAGCATGTTTAGCCGATATATTTCTCTTTTTGAGTTGATATTGTTATAGAATTGGTCCTTTCCTTATAAAGTCCGGAACAGTCGCTTTACGATGTTTCTATTGCCAGATGTCATATGCTGTCATCTCAAGACAAGCCTATTGATGGCTGAGGACTACCATGGCCTAATGTCTACTAGAATTATTGGCTTGCCTATAAAATTGTCCAGCACCCTTCCTAAGTAATACATATGGGTTCAGGGACGACCTTTGATAAGATATGTATACAGCTAACAGTTCTCTAGCATCTACATTTATTGCAGCCCACACGAACATATTCCTCCCTTTCACCTTAAACTTTGTCTCATCTACTGCAATAAGCCTTCGCACACTCCCCTTTAGCCTGTAACATCATAGCCCAGTAAGACAAGCCAGCCACATAGGGCAGGCGAGAAACTTCACCACAAAAGGCCTTTTATTCACCCGAAACATGCCAATATCTTGAACAGTCTCAAGAAGCAACTCATATGTCCTCCTAAGCAAACTTAGCTCCTTGAATCCCAATCAACGTATAAGCTAAAATTCATATACCTAAATCTCAAATCCTTATTTGAACAGTATCATAATTAGAAAAATTTAAATAAATAGTTTTTATATTGATAAGGTATGTCAAATAATAATGTATTTTCTAATATTGAGTTTTTAGATAGGGCTTCAAAAATTGCCGTGCAAGCTAAACTAGATGGGCTTACTAAAAGCCAAATTGAGAATCTAATTGCATCACTTTATATGACAGAAGATGAAAAAGAATGTTTATTATTTACATTGCTGTTTGCACATAGGCAGGCGGCTAGATTAGAAAGAGGTTATAACTTTGCAAAGCTTATTAATCAAACTATTAGTGAAATGTACTCTAAAGGTGGAAATAGGGAGGATGCAAGTAAGTTACTTGGTTTAGTTAAGTGGATTTTTGAGTCCATCGAAAAAGTGAGATTGCCCTATATTGATATGAAAAACATGAACTTTAGTAAGTTAATAGCGATTTTGCAAGGGATTTAGGATGCCGGATTATAGGGACTTTGATAAATTAAATATATTAACTAAAATTGAGGGTACATTAATTAACAATACTCCCTTGAGAATTGGTGTAGGTAGAGAAGCACCACTTGGCTCGCCTGTCGATGTTGCAGTTTATAGAGTTAATAATCAGCCTTGTATTCCAGGGTCCAGTTTAAAGGGTTTATTTAGAAGTTTCTTGGAATCTACATTTGCATCTGAAGGATATAATGTTCACCCCCCATATGATGATAAAAGGGTAGAAGAAGAAGCTAAAAATGCAGATTTCTGCGAAATATGTGGTATTTTTGGAAATAATGAACTAGCAAGCCATATTAGAGTTTATGATTCATATGCTAAGGTTAATCTTACTTTTCAAAAGACAGGAATTAGTATTGACAGGGAATTTGGAAGTGTTAAGCCAGGTGGATTGTTTACAGAGGAGTTTATACCGCCAAACATCGAATGGAACTTTAGAATGGACATAATAAATGTCAGGATCTATCCTGAACCCGATTTTAGTGATAAAAGGGTGAAACTTTTGCAATCTCTAATTAGAGTACTGTCTACAGACGGTTTAAGTATAGGCTCTAGGAAATCTGTAGGTGCAGGTTTAATCAAATTAAAGGAAGCTAAATGGACTACATATGTTATTGAAAAAGGTTTGCTTAAGGAAGTTGGTAAGGGTGATATACTATGAAATTATGGACATCATCTTCAGTAACACTTAGAGAAACTATATTCAAAGGATATATTAGAAACATGAGCCCATTGAGGATAGGTAGCGGAAGGGAACCGCCTTTCGGATCTTTGGTCGACTTAGCTGTTATAAGAATTACATTGCAGGGGAGGGCCGGACCATATATTCCTGGATCCAGTTTAAAAG
>JACIWG010000105.1 GCA_014361085.1 Nitrososphaeria archaeon | reverse complement strand
GAATTGAAAATAATCTTTATAAGACACCTTTTTGAAGGCACTTTCCGAAGATTATGGAAGAAGAATTTGAAGAAGAGTTTGAGGAGGAGTGGGAAGAGGAGGGCTGGGAGGAAGAGTTAGAGGAAGAATGGGAAGAAGAGGAGTTTTAAACTAGATGCCCTACCTCTTTTTATTTTTATGCGATAATTTTTATTGATGGTGTTGTTAGGTCTGTTACGTCAACCAAGGCTTTTCTTACAAAATTTATTGCTGAAAGTATTGAAAATATTTTTGAGATTTCATTTATTGGCTTATTTATTACTAGAGTTCTTATTGAATCCACTTTCTTTTCAACATTATCTGATACTGTTAATATGCTTTCCTTTAGGGTAACGTCTTTGGCCATATAGGCCTTATATGCAATGTCAAACATGTTTTCGAAAAAATTTCTAATTTCAATGAACTCGTCTACCAGTTCATCATTTAATGGGTGTATTCCATTTTTTATGTTGGCTGCAATTATGTAGGCATAGTCGCCTATTGATTCAATTAAGCTTGCATAAAGTCTGTGGTCAAGACATTCTATTGCACTAAGATTAAATTTTCTCATTATTTCAGGACTTTGGATAGCGCTCCTCATAAGCCTTACCATGAGAAAGTAGAGTCTGTCAACTTCATCATCTAATTTAATAACATTTTCTATGGTATCAACGTCTCTTTTTATAAGAGAATTTAGTGAGTCGAGAAACATGGTTTTTGTAAGCAAACTCATTCTACCCAAAATCTTGTTCGGATTTAGGAGGGTTATGTCTGTTACAAATTCAACTGTAATAGAATCCCTGTCTTCTTCAATAACCTCTAATCCTGCAAGCTTGGATAAGAAGGACCTAATATTTTCCCTCTCAGAAGATTTTACTTGAAGTAAATTTGATACTGTTATTCGATCACAGCCCAATAGATATGCTCCAGCTACTTCGTCTAAAATTAGCCTAAGGCTTTTTTGCTTACAGTCTACTATGGACAAGTTTTGAGAAAACTTCTTCTTTGTCAAGCAAAGTATTATGTTACCGAGCTGGTCTACTTCTAGCTCGAGAATATCACCTCTTTTCACATTATATTTTTTAACCCAATCCTTTGGCAGAGATATAAGTAATGTGCCCTTTCCAACTTCCTGCACTTTACGGTATATCATACAATTCTTATAAATACTTCTATATATCTATTTAAGTTTTCTATAGACAATATTGATATAATATGCTGTAAAATTTATGTAGGAGGGCTATGAGAGAGAATGGGGTAAAGTCCATAGTTTTAGTGGCACTCTGTGCAACCTTATATGCGTCTTTAATAGTTCTTACCGCAACTATTCCAACACCATGGGGTGTAGGCCACTTTAGACCAGCCGTAGTTATACCAGCACTTTTCGGATTAATAGCCAGCCCCTTGGTCGCAGCCTTTGGAGCGGCACTAGGAACCCAGATAGGAAGTTTTATGCTCCCAACCGGCCTCGGCCCCTTAGGCAGTCTTATTTCAGGACTTCCAGGAAACTTTATAGGATTTCTAGTTTATGGTTTCATAGTTCGTGGAAGTCGTTCTTGGACAAGGTTTATCGTTGGCACAATCGCTGGAACACTTGTTGGAAACCTTATTGCCGCCTCAGGTGTAGCATTCTGGTTAACTTTTATCGTACCTAAGTGGGCTAGCATGTCTAGTGAAGCACTTATTTTGACAATATTTGGTCTAACAATGTTTTGGGAGGTTACAATGGTACCCTTTATAATACTAATTGTACCACCTGTTCTCGCCGCACTTAGGCCTCTTGAAAAGCGTACAATATTTAATTTGAACTTGAATCCTTTAGTTCACACAAAAGGTGAGAGGAGCACCATTTTTTCTTTGGCCGTATCCTTTTGCATACTTTATATAATAGTAGCGTTTTCACCTTTTGGTTCAATGATATTTTCGCAAGTGCAACCTTTATATGCTGAGATAACAAAAATTTTCACACTATTTTGTGGCATATCCATTTTAATAATCTATTTAATAAAACTTTTTTGAATTTTCTAATACTAAAATTATAATATAAAGGGTTATCAGAATTCGACAATGATATAACAATGCAAACGATACATGCTCTAAAGATAAGGCGCTCGTTTATACTCTTAGCATTACTCGTAATCAATTCACTCTTATATTAAATAGTTCACAGACAGAAGATTTAGCGGCCTTAAAAAGTTAGCGTATAAAAACGATAAAACTAAAAAATTTTTATATAATATGCACAAAACTTTTTAAACCGTTATGATATTAAGTCATAGCGATAAATATGTTGGGTGTGATTAAAGGTAGAAAGTTAATCCCGCTAATATTAGTAGCTTTGACCTTGTTGATTGCATCAGCAATACTATTAAGCAACCAAATTCCTGAGACATCAACAAACACTGCAGCAACAACTCAGGCAGGGGGAAAGGTCATATTGAGAATAGCTACTACCACAAGCCTTGATGCAACAGGGCTTCTTAACGCCCTTAAGGATAGGTTTGAGCAGAAATATCCTAATGTGAACGTGACATGGGTTGCCGTTGGAACTGGACAGGCTATAGAAATTGGCAAAAGAGGCGACGCTGACCTGATCATAGTACATAATCGCCCTATAGAAGACCAGTTTTTACAAGGAGGATACGGTGTACACGGTATAACGTTCGCCCAAAATGATTTCGTAATACTCGGCCCAGAGAGTGATCCTGTGAACGTAAACTCTTCAAAGGATGTTGTTGAAGCGTTTGAGAGAATATATCAGGCTGGTGAAGCTGGAAAAGCTGTATTTGTTTCCCGTGGCGACAGGTCTGGAACAAACCTTAAGGAGTTAGACATATGGAAGGCTGCAGGATTAAATGCTACTGGAAAGGCTTGGTATGTGGAGGCTGGACAGGGTATGGGGCAGACTCTTATCATGGCGAACGAGAAGCAGGCCTACACACTTTGTGACAGGTCAACCTTTACGTCTATGAAGGAAAGTGTTTCTCTTAAAATACTCTTTGAAGGAGACCAGAGGCTGATGAACTTCTACAGAGCCATTTTAGTTAACCCTGAGAAGTTTCCGCATGTAGAATATGATGTTGCAGAAAAGTTTGTACTCTTTCTTGTTTCAGAGGAGGGACAAAATCTTATAGGAAACTATAAGAAGGGTGGACAGAGGCTGTTCAACCCAATATTTGGGAAAATAGGGCTGTTTGGAGTAAACGACCCATACGAGAGCAGTCAAGTAGAATATTGGAGGAGTAGGCTTAAGGGTTAGATGACCTTGGACGACCAACCACCTCTTTTTTTAAATCCTGAAGTTTTAGGCATCACACTGCTATCGTTTCAAGTTTCATGCACTGCAGTATTTCTTGCAGCCATAATCTCCATTCCAATCGGAACACTTCTTGGCTTAAAAGATTTTAGGGGAAAGCAGCTTATCATAACATTAACCAACACGCTAATGGGCCTACCGCCTGTAGTAGTTGGACTCCTACTCTACCTTCTCCTTTCAAGGTCAGGTCCACTTGGACCACTATCATTACTCTATACTCCTACTGCGATGATCCTTGCACAGTTTATCATGGCTACTCCGGTAATAGTTGGATTAACATATTCTACCATATCCGCTGTCTCACAGAGGATTGTCGAGCAGACGATATCCTTGGGTGCTACAAGAAGACAGCTTCTTCTAATAATGCTTAAGGAGTCTAAGATGGGTATATTAACGAGTATTATAGCAGCCTTCGGAGGAGCGATATCTGAAGTTGGTGCGATAATGATTGTTGGAGGAAACATAAGATATTTTACACGCACCTTAACCACGGCCATCGTCCTCTACACCAGTATGGGAGAGTTCGACATCGCAATAACATTAGGAATAATACTTTTGACTACATCATTTATAATAAACTTGTTCCTCACATACATGCAATCTAAATATAAGCCTGAAAAGGGTAGGAAATTTAATAGGGGAATAAGGTTCGGTGACTAAAAATGTTTCAACTAGTCGACATATGGAAAAGCTTTGGAGAAAAGCAAGTGCTTAAAGGAATCTCCATAGCCGCTGAAAGTGGACAAATATTCTGTCTAATTGGACCCAACGGTTCCGGGAAGACTACAGCACTTAAGATAGCGGACATGCTTGAAGCCCCAGATAGGGGGGAAATCCTTTTTGATGGAGTTGACCTGCTCAAGCTAAACAACGCTCAGCGAATTCAGTATGTTAGGAAAATGGCTATGGTTTTCCAGCAGCCGATAGTCTACAATTCCAACGTTTACGATAACGTTGCCATAGGCCTTAGAATAAGAGGCTTCAAGAAAGGGGAGTTAAAGGAGAGGGTTGAGAAAGCGTTGAAGGAAGTTAACCTTTACGAGTACAGGAGAAGGCATGCTTACACGCTTTCCGGTGGGGAAGCGCAAAGGCTATGCCTTGCCAGAGCGTTGGCGGTTGAGCCTACAATACTCTTTTTAGACGAGCCCACAGCAAATCTTGACCCTGCGAACACGGTTATTGTGGAGAGGGTTGTAAAAGAATATTGTTTAAGAAATAGGGTGACAGTTATTTTTACAACACACAACATGTTCGAGGCTGAAAGATTAGCTGACAGGGTTGGGCTTCTTGTAGATGGAAGAATTGTTGAAGAAGGAGATGCTCGAGAGTTTTTTACAAGACCTAAAAGCGAGTTAACAGTAAAGTTTTTGAGGGGTGAACTTGTTCTTTGAACGAGGTCTTAGAAAAGGTTAGGTTTTCCAAAGATTTGTCGGCAAAAATTTCGATTGAAATAGAGTCTGGAGGGGGTGAAGGCTTTAGTGAAAGAGATGCTAGGCTTTTTAAGGCAATAAAAAGGTTCGGCTCGATTTTCATGGCATCCAAGCATGTTAGGGAAGACTATGGGCTATCTTGGAAGAGGATAGATGCGCTAGAGAAGACGTTTCAATGCAAGCTTGTAGAACGTGCGCTTGGAGGAGTTGGTGGAGGGGGTGCAAGGTTGACTGTTGAAGCAGAAATCCTTCTGCAAAAATATCTTCTTGCAGTAAAGAAGCTTAAGAGTATAGAAGGTAGTAAACTGTTGGAGGCTGACTTAAAAATATATGGTAGCCATTGTCCAGCACTTGAGGCACTTGTAGAGCAGGCTGAAGAACGTTTCAAAAACTTCTATATCGAATACATTAGTGTGGGCTCTATGGTAGGGTTAAAGCTTGTGGTTGGAAAGTATGCTGACCTATCAGGTATACACTTGTACGATGAAAAAACGGGAAAATACAATATTTTTCTATTTGAGGATAGTTGTATTGGAGAAAAGATAGCTATAATTAGAGGATATAAGAGGGAGCAGGGAATTGTTACAAGAGGGGGGAATCCAAAGAATATATGTTCAATCGAAGACCTTCTAAGAAAGGATATAGTTTTTGTAAACAGGAAC
>JACIWG010000104.1 GCA_014361085.1 Nitrososphaeria archaeon | reverse complement strand
CAAGCGCTCTTTTAACATTCTGTTCAACCAGAACAACTGTTATACCATAATCTTTATTCAATTCCTTAATTTTATCAAATATGAGGTTAGCGACTTTTGGAGCAAGATGTGCTGTAGGCTCATCGAACATCATTAGAGACGGTTGCCTCATTAAAGCCATCGCCATCACAAGAATCTGTCTTTCGCCACCGCTTAAGGTTAGAACCTTTCTCTCCATATAATCCTTCAGCATTGGGAAAACTTCGCTCACATACTTTATCCTATCTTCAACTTCCTCCTTTGAAAGTATGTAGCCTGACATCAACAGATTTTCTCTAACATTCAAGTTCAAGTATACGCTGTCAACTTGAGGGAGGTAGGCTATTCCTAACCTCGCAACCCTGTAAGGCTTCATCCCTGTAATATCGTTTTCCCTAAACCTTATGGAGCCACTATAGACGTTAGTTAGACCAAATATTGATTTTAGAACCGTAGATTTTCCACTACCGTTGGGGCCAAGTATAGTACATATTGTGCCCTCTTCAACATCAAGTGATACATCAAAAAGTATATGAGATTTCCCGTATCCTGCATTCAATTTATTAACTTCAAGTATTTTCGTCAATCTTCCACGCACAAGTTTTTTCCACAAAATTAATTAAGATTTACTATTTTATATTGCAAGCTTTTCAGCCAAATCGAGCATACCCAATTCTCTTTCGCATAAAACTCTCTTTTTTCCAGAAAGTGTCTTCTCTACAATTTTATTGTCTACTATTCCAACCATAAAATCTTTTTTACCCTCAAAAATCATTTCAACAGCCTTTGAACTGAACAGGTTTGCCAATATTCTTGAACGTACTGTTGGCACTCCACCACGCTGTATGTATCCTATCGATGAAAATCTTACTTCAGCATCAACTTTCTTCTTTAGCTCGTTAACTAGAGTTAAACCATCCATTGCACCCTCAGCTAAGATTGCTATCATTGAAGTCTTCCCCAACGACTTCATCATCCTATACCTTTCTATAATATTGTTTACGTTAGGCGGCTTTTCTGGTATGAGTATAAATTCTGCTCCCGCTGCAAGGCCAACTGTTATGGCCAGAAAGCCGCTTCCTCTACCCATAACCTCTACAATAAAGAATCTTTCATGAGAGATTGCCGTGTCCCTGATTTTGTCTACAGCATCTAATGCCGTGTTTACTGCTGTATCGAATCCAATTGTCTCCTCAGTTCCATCTATGTCATTATCTATTGATGCTGGAATCCCAATACATGCTACACCAGACCTTCTAGAAATCTCTTTTGCAGCACGAAATGTCCCATCTCCTCCTATGACTATAAGGTAGTCTAGTGAAAGTTCATTCAAATTTTTTGCTGCAACATCAAGCCCCAACTCACTCTTTATTTCATCACATCTTGCAGTCCTTAATATTGTTCCACCCAAATTTATTATACCACTAACACTTCTTGAAGTTAATGATTCGAAATCTTTTTCGATAAGACCCTTGTATCCTCTCCTTACACCTAAAACTTTAGCCTCTCCCGCTAGAAGAGAGCGTACGCAGCATCTTATTGCAGCATTCATTCCTGGAGCGTCCCCTCCTGCGGTAACGATTCCAACAGAAAGCTTGGCCATAATCATCCACTCCAAAAATGTTTCAGTAAAAGCGTGAGCCAACAGGCACGTTATCAGCGTAAACCAAGTATGTCCTTTTGCTTTCATCTTCTGCTAAAAGGAGCATACCTCTACTTTCTATTCCAAAAACCTTCTTAGGTTTAAGGTTTAGTACGAAAATCATCTTTTTGCCAACAAACTCTGATGGCGTATGCTGATCAGCTACACCTGTAACGATAGTCCTCTTCTCGTTTCCAAAGTCTACTGTAAGCTTTATAAGCTTCTGTGACCCTTGAACCTTTTCAGCCTCTAAAACCTGTCCAACTTTTAATTCAAATTTCCAAAATTCTTCAACAGGATATTCTTGATTCATCAAGATAGGGGGATGCTGTTAAAGTTAAAAAGTATTTTGGTCTAACGATAATCTTTAACATTATTGTGTTAAAAAGGATTAAATATTTGTCTTCAAAGTTGCTTAAATGGTGGAAAATGGGTTTTTTGAAAGATGTTTTACAATGCCCCTACTTTACCAACTTTATTGATGAATATGAAAATTTTGTTGACGTCTTCTTTTGCAAGTTTTGAGTTAGGGGGAAAGTTTGATGGAAAAGAATATTATTGAATTGATTGATATAGTTAAGACCTTTCCAGGTGTTGTAGCTAATGATCATGTGAACTTTAGCTTGAAGGCTGGAGAAATCCATGCCCTGTTGGGTGAAAATGGTGCTGGTAAAACAACTTTAATGAATATACTCTATGGCATATATAGAATGGACAGTGGCAAAATTAAGGTTGATGGTAGGGAGGTTCAGATTCGCTCTCCACGTGACGCTATAAAGCTTGGTATTGGAATGGTTCACCAAAATTTTAAACTTATCCCAGCACATACTGTTACAGAAAATGTGATTTTAGGGTCTGAAGGGAGTCGTCTTATTTTAGATGTTGAAGGGGCTGCTAAGGAAATCAGAAGTCTGGCATTAAACTTTGGTCTCTATGTTGACCCGCTTGCGGAAGTTTGGAAACTTTCTATGGGTGAAAGGCAGAGGGTTGAAATTTTAAAGCTTCTATACAGGAATGTTCGTGTCATGATCCTTGATGAACCTACTACAGTCTTAACTCCTCAAGAGAAGAAGGAGCTATTTATCTCTTTAAAGGAAATGTGTTCTAGAGGTAAAAGTATAATTTTTATAACACATAAGCTTGACGAAGTTTTTGAAATAAGTGACAGGGTTACGGTTTTAAGGAGAGGCAAGAATGTTGCAACAAAGGTTACTAGGGAAACCAGTAAGGTTGAACTGGCTAACCTTATGATCGGTAGGCCCGTGGTTTTCGAGTATGTTAAAAATCCGCTTAAACCTTCAGGCATAGCCTTGAAGGTTGAAAACATTCGTGTTCTAGACGAAGACGGTAACCTTAAGCTTAAGGATGTAAGCTTCAATTTAAGGTTCGGGGAAATTGTTGGTGTAGCAGGTGTTGCTGGAAACGGGCAGAGGGAGTTGGCTGAAGCGATAACAGGCCTTAGAAAGGTTTACTCTGGAAAAATTTATGTATGCGGTAAGGATTTGACAAACCTTTCTCCTAAAAAGTTTTTTGAAAACGGTGTCCTTTTTATTCCTGAAGAAAGGCTTGGTGTTGGAACTGCTCCAAATCTTTCTTTAGCAGAAAATCTTATCCTTAAAACCTACGACCGTAAACCCTTCTCAAATTCTATCCTATTAAACTATAAGGAGATCCAAAAGTTTTCTGAAAAGCTTGTTAAAGACTTTGAAATACTATGTCCTTCTGTAAGGGTTCCTGTAAAGTTTCTTTCTGGCGGTAATCTTCAGAAGGTTGTCTTGGCTAGAGAGCTAGGTAGTCCAGTTGGAGGTGATGGGCATGTTATTGTTGCAATGTATCCTACAAGAGGACTTGATGTTGGTGCAACAGAATATGTTAGAAAACTTCTTTTGAAAATGCGTGATGAAGGAAATGCGATAATATTATTTTCAGAAGACCTTGACGAAATTCTTTCACTATCTGATAGAATATTTGTAATGTTTGAAGGCAAAATTGTTGGAGAAATGTTATCCCATGAAGCTGATATTGAAAAGATTGGTCTCATGATGGCTGGTGTTATGGGATCCTGAAGGTGAATGTTTTTTGTATAAAATACAGTTTTTCCCACGTGAAAGGATTTCTACAATAAAATCGTTTGCCATAAGCTTAGCCTCAATACTGTTAGCTTTCTTGGTGTCCGGTATCATTTTTGTTTTAACAAATGTTGACCCAATTTTAGCATACTATAGCCTCTTTAAATCCTTTACAAATCTAGCACTACTTTCTGAGTCTGTTGTTAGAGCGATACCGATTATGCTTGTAGCCCTGGGCCTAGCTTTAGCATATAAAGCCAATTTTATTTCTGTTGGAGGTGAAGGCCAAATCTATGTTGGAGGGATAATAGCTACATTCATAGTCTTATGGAATATCCAGAATAATATTATTCCTGAACCACTTTTTATGCCCATCACGTTAATCCTTGTATTCTTGGGCTCCAGCATATGGGGTATAGTTCCAGCGTTCTTGAAAGCAAAGTTTGAAGTGAATGAAGTGTTAACTACTCTTATGATGAACTATATTGCGCAAATCATATCCAACTATCTTGTTATAGGTCCATGGAAGGATCCAAAAGGATATGGTTTTCCACAGTCGCAAGCCTTTCCACAGTATGCAAGATTTCCTCTAATACCTAATACAACAATAAACTCGAGCATATTTATTGGATTATCCGCTGCACTAATCATATACTCGATTCTTGCAAAAACAAAATTTGGTTTTGAAGTAAAGGTTGTTGGAGACAGTTACCCTACTGCAAAGTATGCGGGGATATCCTATACAAAGGTTGTCTGCATTGTTATGGCCATAAGTGCAGGCTTATCTGGCTTAGCTGGAATGTCCATATTAAGTGGTGTTATAGGAAGGTTAAGGCCTGACTTCTCGCCAGGATACGGTTATACTGGCATAATTGTAGCATGGTTGTGCAACCTTAACCCCTTAATAATAATCTTTGGCTCAATATTTTTTGGAGGGCTTCTTGTTGGAGGTGAAGTACTGCAGAGTTCAATGGGCCTATCTGTTGGCGTAACAGACGTATTTCAAGCGCTTATGCTAATCTTCACATTATCTGGAGAATTTTTTAAAAGGTACAGGGTTGTTTGGAGGCGATAGACTTGGACCCCTTAACAATATTGACTACAATGTTTATTCTCATGGTTCAGGAGGGCAGCATCCTATTACTGGCCACCTTAGGTGAAATATTTACAGAACGTTCTGGGATACTGAACCTTGGCGTAGAAGGCTTAATGTGCTTTGGCGCCCTATCCTCTTTTATAGCATATTATGTTACTGGCAACTGGATTATAGCAGTATTAGCCGCTGCCCTAGCAGGTGTATCCCTAAGTTTTATACACGCTTTTGTCTCTATAACGTTAAAGGCTAATCAGACGGTCAGCGGTCTTGCAATAACAATATTGGGGCTTGGTCTAAGCAGTTCACTTGGAAGGCCTCTCGCCATCTCTAGGGTTAGAATAGAGCCTCTTGGAAACCTAAAGATACCTATTCTTTCTGACATACCTATTATAGGTCCATCCTTTTTCAACCAGAACCCTATAGTTTACTTCTCATATTTTATGGTCATATTTTTATGGTTTATACTTTATAAAACAAGTTTTGGCTTAAATTTGAGGTCTGTTGGAGAAAATCCTTCTATGGCCGATTCTCTGGGAATAAACGTTTTCTTGACAAGATACATTGCCACAGCAGTTGGAGGCGCGCTATGTGGTGTTTCCGGTTCTCTCCTTATTCTAGGAT
>JACIWG010000103.1 GCA_014361085.1 Nitrososphaeria archaeon | reverse complement strand
AAACTTTTTGGGATATAAAATTTTAAATTTTGTAATGATTTTTTTGGCTACAAAGTTTCCCTTCCTTATTGCTTTTCCATTTCTTTTTTCTATTTCACTTTTTATTGTATCAAGTTTACTAAATTTTATAATAAGTTTTATTTTCTTTCTCTTTCTCTTTTTATTTTTCTCCAAAAAGTTAAATCTTAATTTTAACCTTTTTGAATTTACTATATATTATTATCTTTATCAACCTTTTGCATTCTTTGTACTCATTGTTGGAATAATAACTCCATTCATTTATAAGAAATATAAACTTGATTGGAAAGTCTGATATTCTATTTTCTAGTAAGGTAAGCCCTGGGCGGGGATTGAACCCGCGAACCTCCGCCTTACCAAGGCGGCGCTCTACCAGCTGAGCTACCAGGGCTCAATTATGGTTAATAATATTTCTATTTATAAATAACTGTTGCACCTAAATATTTTTATATGAAAGGGTTTACCGGTTTTATAACATTTGAGCGCCTATGCTTACCCCTCTCTTTGATAAAAAAACGTTTGAGCCTGAAGATGAGCTATTTATTTTAGATTATTGGAAAAAGACAAATGTGTATCGCTGTTTTAATCCATCGTATGAATGGTTTGTAATAGATATTCCTCCTCCGTATGCTACAGGTTCAATGCATGTTGGCGGCTCAGCTCACTATGTTCAAATTGACGTTATTGCAAGATATTTCAGGATGAATAAAAAGAACGTGTTTTTTCCTTGGGGTGTAGACAGAAATGGTTTACCTGTTGAATTGATGGCTGAAAAAAAGTTGAATAAGAAAGCAACTGAAATTCCTAGAGAAATATTTTTAGAACAATGTAAAAAAATACTTGATGAAACAGAAAGTAGAATTGTTGAAACACTTTACAGGTTAGGATTAAGTTGCGATTTCGAAAATGGTTATAGAACAGATTCCCCTGACTATCGTGCTTTCACACAAGAAACATTTATTGAAGTTTGGAAAAGGGGTTTAGTTTATGAAGAGGAACGACCCGTTAATTGGTGTCCAAGTTGTAAGACGACAATTGCTGATGCTGAATTAGAGAAAGAAGAGCGAAATTCTACGCTTTTCTATATTAAGTTTCAATTAGAATCTCAATCATCTAACACTACAAATTATATTGTTGTCGCTACAACCAGACCTGAATTACTAGGTGCATGTGGAGCTATAATATTTAATCCTGATGATAATAGATACTTTAGCCTTAAAGATTCTTATGCTATTGTCCCAATATATAATCATAAAGTTCCAATAATCCCTCACCCCTATGCAAAACCTGAATTTGGAAGCGGCCTAGTAATGATTTGTTCTTATGGCGATCAGTCAGATATTAGGCTCTTTAAAGAACTTAGATTAAAACCTAAAGTATTGTTAAACGAGAATGCTGTAATGAACGAAAATTCAGGTCCACTTTTTGGTCTAAATGTTGAAGAAGCTCGGAAAAAAATAGTTTCCTTGTTAGAAGAGGAATCGTTATTGCTTAAAAAAGAAGTTATAACTCAGAATGTTCCAGTATGTTGGCGTTGTTCAACACCAGTAGAATATATAAATGTGAAAGAATATTATCTTAAGCAAATAGAATTCTTGGAAGATATTCTTAAAATTTCAAAAGAGCAAATAAAGTTCTTTCCTCCAGAATCTATCAATATTTTAATTAATTGGATAAACTCTATTACATCTGACTGGCCTATTTCTAGAAGACGTTTTTATGGAACTGAACTGCCTATTTGGTACTGTAAGAAATGTGGTACTCCTAATTTACCTTTACCTGGAAACTATTATCAACCATGGAAACAACCTTATCCATTAGAAAGTTGCAAAAATTGTGAGGGAAGAGAATTTGAAGGTGAAACTAGAACATTTGATACATGGGTTGACTCCAGTGTTTCTGCATTATATGTGTTAAGACTTGGTAGAAAATTAGGGTATCCTTTACCTGACGTTCCAGTAGGAATGCGCCCTCAAGGAATAGACATAGTTAGAACATGGCTCTACTATTCCTTACTAAGGATTTATCAGTTAACTCAAAAACCAGCTTTTAAGTATGTGCGTCTTTCTGGTATGGGTCTTGATGAACATAGACGTGCTATGCATAGACACCTTGGGAATGTCATTTATCCTGAACCGATTGTAAAAAAATATGGTGCCGACGCTTTTAGGCTTTGGGCTGCAAGTGAAGCAAAATTGGGTTCAAATTATCTATTTTCTGAAAGCAGGGTTTCTGGTGCAAGAAAGTTTATCACAAAACTTTGGAATATTTCACGTTTTATATCCCAATTTCCACCATGTGAGGAAGTGTCATTGGAACCAATAGACAAAGCTATACTAGAAAAGTTGGATAAACTAATACAGGTATGCAGACTTTCTTTTGAGGAACTTGATTCGTTTGAAGCCGCACGAGCAATTAGATATTTTACTTGGAATATATTTGCAGATCACTACATTGAAGCAGTAAAATCTAGAGCCTATAATAAAAATAAGGAATTCCCTGATGTCTCTTCCAAGAGTGCTATTTCCACACTTTATCGTGTTCTTTATACAATAATTTGTCTAATTGCACCTATAACTCCATTTATTTCAGAAGCAATTTATCAAAAAATCTTTCATTATAAGGAGAGTGTTCATCTTGAGGAATATCCAGTGCCGCAAGGAACAAAAAAGGAATTTTCTGATCTTTTTGATAAATTTATACAACTAAATTCTGCTATATGGGGTTATAAAAAGAAGAAATTACTATCCCTTGCTTCACCAATTTCAATGCTATGCATACCGAAAGAATTAAGAGTTTTTGAAAGGGAAATAACTTCCATGCATAAAGTTAAGGAAATATTTTATGATATGCCTCCATCAAACGACTTTGAAAAGATTGATGAAAATATCTTTGTTAAACTTTAGGTACGTGGTCTATATCTTAATATTGCTCCAATTCCCCCGAAGTTTTTAAGCATTATACCAGATTCTGTTTTAGATGAGATTACTTCTACCCGCGCTCCCACTAAATCTGCTTTCCTAGCAATATACTCTATATAATCTTCTTCTTCTACTTCATAATCCAGTCTCTGGCATCCTTCACAAGCTGAAGCTAAAATTTCCTGTTTACGTTTTATATATTCATCACGTGTGATATATTCAATAATCTCTCTTCCACAATATTTGCATTTAACCCTAAGTGTAATTATATTGATGTCTTCAACAACAATTATTGTATCAACATTACCTTGATTAAGACTACTTTCTACTGCATTAATACCATAGACTGCAAGACCATCTTCTTTTGTCACTTCTCGTAAAAAGTTTTGAACTAACTTAATTTCTTCAACAAGTCTTAAATCTTCCAAAACTTTTTCTGCTTTCATAACTGTCTCACGAATGCCTTCTTCTCCAGCATATGAAGTATCTATTACAGCAACAATTTTGTCTCTTAGTTGGTAATGTAAGTATTCTCCTTTTAAAAAGTCATCCTTAGTAGGCCCTGGTCCACTAACAATTAGTTTACTTACCCTATTTTCTTCCAAAAACAATTTTGTTGCATGTCTTCCCACTCGATGAAAAAAGTCATTTACCTCCATCTCTCTAAGACGTTCAAATCTTCGTGCAGATTGTCCTCCTGCTCTATGTTTTCCTGATATTCCAGACGTCAGAACTTCTGCTACTTCTACCCTATCGCCATAGAGTAATCCCAAACCAGCTTCTGATGTGTCTATTGAAATTATTCCAATTAATGTTTCCTCCTTTAGCATTTCTTGTAAAATTTCTGTGTGAAAATGATCATCGCACCTATAAAGATATGTTTGCACAGGCTTAATTGGTACTATTTCATAAAGAAAAATTGTTTCACTTCCTAATCCATTTGTTGGCAAAGCACCACAAAATATGACAAGCCCGTTTTCAGGCGTTTTCTTATAGAGTTTTAAACGTTGCATGGTTTTTACTAAAGCATCTTGTACATGTGTTCTTGTGGTGTCTGATTTTATATTAGATGCAGTACCCCATTCCTCTCTTAGAGCGTTTATTACTTCATGAATGGGTTTCCCTGGAGGTATATATAATGAAATTAATTCAGTTCCCCTTCCTCTCTTCTTTGAAAGTTCTAGCACTAATTGCTTTAATCTATACTTCTCAACTGAACTTTTTCCTTTGTCACTTTCCATTTTACATCACAGTATGTTTTTATCTTACCATTTAAGATGGTTATGCGAGATACCCTTGCAACGTGTGGTAATTAAATTAAGTGGTTCTATATTTAAGCAACCCTTTGATTTAAATTATATTAAAATTCTATGTGACTCTTTTGTTTCATTATTAAATGAAGGTATACAGCCAATAATAGTCTCCGGTGGTGGTGAAGTTGCAAGAAACTACATAAACGTCTTGCGTGCTTTTGGTGTAGATGAAACCACTTTGGATGAAATTGGTATATCTGTGTCAAGATTAAATGCAAAAATAATAATTGGTGCGCTTGGCTCTTTTGCTTACCCATTAGTGCCATCGTCAATGGATGAATTGTCTCTAGCACTAAATTTGGGGAAAATAGTTGTTCTTGGCGGCCTTTATCCAGGACATTCTACTAATGCTACTGCAGCATTAGTTGCAGAAAAATCTAGAGCCACACTTTTTGTCAACGCGACAGATGTCGATGGAGTCTATACAGCAGACCCTAAAATTGATAAAGATGCAAAAAAATATGATCAAATAGACACAAAGACTCTTTTTAATTTGGTTACATCTTCTCCTATAATTGCAGGTTCTTACGATCTTTTTGATCCTTTAGCTATTAAAATAATTGAACGATCCAATATTAGGACAAGGATTGTTCTTTGTACGCCACAAAATATATTAAATGCAATAAAAGGTTCTAAAGTAGGTACCGAAATAGTGATAAAGTGAGTTAAATGTCAGAAAAACAAAATAGGTTTAGAACGATTCCTCCACATACACATTGTAAAATTTGTGGTGCCGCTATTCCAATAGGAAAAACTTTCTGCTCAAATGTATGCATGCAAAAGTCTGTTGAAATGGATAAAAGAATGAAACGTACACAACTAATCTATTTGATCACTTTCATAATTCTTATGCTATTTACATTAGTCTTCTTTTTTGTAAGACCCCCACAGTAAGTATTAAATCTATTTGAACTTGATTAGGAAAACATTTTGTAAACAAAATTTACCTAAACTGTAAACTTGTATGATGGCATGATGCGGGGGGTGGGATTTGAACCCACGAACGCCTACGCGAACAGATCTTGAGTCTGTCCCCTTTGACCTGGCTCGGGAACCCCCGCATCATATAAATAACCGCCCTTAACTTATAAAAATTAAAATCATCAATTCACATAATTATCAGCAAAATTTTTATATCCCTTTTTAGCGGTTAATGTTTGCGCAATGGCGGCGCTTTGTTAGAGCATGGGAACAAAGTACCCTTTTTGC
>JACIWG010000102.1 GCA_014361085.1 Nitrososphaeria archaeon | reverse complement strand
ATGGAGAAAATTCTAATATATGAAAATGTATAGGTTTTACTTTTCCCAACCCAGTAATCAATTTACTTTAGTGTTTTGTTTAGGCGGGCCTGCCGGGATTCGGACCCGGGACCCTCGGGTTAAAAGCCCGATACTCTACCTGGCTGAGCTACAGGCCCGTTTTCTCGCTTTTGGCTACATTTTGCCCATAATTATTCTTTTTTCTCTTTTTTGGTGGATATAAAAATTTTTATGTAATTTAGTATTGTTATTGAGGTTAGTATGAACGTGAATATTGCTGCTGATGTAGTGTTCATTTTTTCATATAATATTATGAATATTGTTGCTGCTAGTAGGCCTAGATAGAGGATTATTGTTTCGCTTATGTTTTGTGTCATCTATGGCCCCTTTGTGTAGTATGCGATGATTTTGTTTTCTGATTTTAGGTATATTGTTTTCTGTTCGTCTATTGGCTTGTTTATGTTTAATATTGCCATGGAGTTTGGTGGTATAGTGTTTTCTTTACATACTGTCATGTTCGCATATTTTAGAGTGAATGGTGTGCTAGTGTCTCCTAGTAGAACTTCAGTTATTTTAACGGGTACCGGGTTTGGGTTGTAGAGGATAATTTGTGAAATTGAACCATTTTTTATTTGAAGTATTTCAATATTGTGTAATGTTTCTGGAGAAAATGTTATACTGCCAAACGTTTGTGTAAATGTTGAGTACAGTATTGTTGATGTTATGATTGTTATTGTTAAGATTATTAATGGTGTTATTGCTGAGGATAAGGCTTTAGCCAACTATATCACCCTAACATTTTCTGTACCATCACATACTAGTGTCAGATGATAAATTTGCGATAAAGTTGCAGGCAAAGATATTGTAGTAAGCTCATAAGGTTTTAGGTAGAATTGTTCGGGAAGAGAATATTCTATATCATTTACAATAAGTTTTGAAAAACTATATTTGAGTGGACTATTGTTCTTTAAGAAGATTATTGTACCTTTGCCAGAGTTAAGGTAGCCAAATAATTCTATTTGAAAAGAATTTAATTTATTTTCACATGTAAATATGCTAAAGGCTGTTAGAGGAGACAATATTAGTGTTAAAGTAATCAGGCACAATATTTCATCAAACACGGACTTCAAAATCGTATCACAAGATATTATGATAATATTGGATAAAAGCGCCAACCTGAAGCGGCTTAAAAATTTATGTAAACAAAAGTTTTCTTGCATGCAAACAAAAAAATTGTTTAGAAAAAGAAAGGGTTTAAGCCGAGTCCTCACAGAAATAATATTTCTGTTACTAGCGACAACCACAGCCATAGGAGCCTTCACAATATACAATGGCTACAGTTCAAACATGAGCGGGACAACAAAAATTGTCATAGAACAAGTAGATATAATTTCATCACAGAACAAAACTTATGTGACAATAAGGAATATTGGAACCACAAATGTGCAATACATTAGTATTACAATAGCTGGAAAAGAACATAATTATACACCAAACCTTCCACCAGGCGATATACGAACCTTCACTATAGACAAAATAAATTTGATTGCTGGACAACAATATACAATAGTTGCTAAAGTACTGGATCCTAAAAACAACTCCATAGTTCTTTATACTACTACATACACAGTAGTAGCAAAACCATAGGTGTGCAACATGAAGTTGAGGAAAGCACTTAGTCGTGTTTTGACTGAAATCATTTTCCTAATCTTAGGACTTACTACTGCTGTCGGAGCATATTCAATGTATAATACTTCTATTTTATCAACAAGCCATGTTGCGAAAATTGTTTGTACTGACGTATTCATAACCGCTGGAGCACAAGAGGTGAATGTTATGGTAAAAAATGTTGGAAACGTTGCCTTAGAAGTTTCTGTTGAAGCAGTGAGTGAATATGGTAGAAGTGAAAATCTAAGTATGATAAAGAATAACAGGGTATTTTTGGAGCCTGGCATGGAAAAAGTGGTTTCGGTAAAATGTGAAGGATTGATGGCAGGGTTAAGGTACAATGTTTTTATTACAGCAAGGGTCAATGATGAAATAGTTGGATATGTTATTGCTGAAGGTTTAGCTTTACCCTAAATGTGGGGGCTCGCAACAAATTTTTTTGCTTAAAAGTTCTTTTTAAAGCTTCTATTTTTGATGAACACTGGTGGAATTTTATCCAATATTTTTTCTAGGGATCCTGAAGAAAGGTTTAGGGAAAAACTGTTTCTTCAGGCTACAGGTAATAGGGTTAGATTACTGGACTTTTCTGCTGTGAATGGTAGGCTTGTTGACAGTTATACTCTTGAGTTGGGTGAAATGTATAAGCCTAAAGTGTATATTTTTGACTGTAATGGTTTTGGATACTATTTTGTTAGGGAACCAAGTTTCGATGAAAGAGATAGGGAGAGTTTTGAAATTGTACTTGGTTACCTCTTGTCTTCTGCGAACTTAAATGGTGAAGGTTTTGGTTGCAAAGATTTTTTGGAAGAAAAGATTTTGAGGATTGTTAAGGATGCTAAGCTGGATGTCAGTTTAGATAAGGTTAAACTTTTTTCAGAAATAGTTTTTCGTGAAACTTCAGGGTACGGTTTATTGGAGCCGCTTATGGCAGACGATAATGTTTCTGACATATCATGTTCTGCATTTACTCAGCCCGTACTGGTTAGACATAGAGAGTTTTCCGAATACAATTGGATGGCAACAAATGTTGTCTTTTCCGAAGAAGAGCTTGATACTTTAGTGCAGAAGATGGCGTCAAAACATGGTAAGGGAATTAATATTCTATCACCAGCTTCAGAGATTACTACCCGTGAAGGGCATAGGATAATGTTAACGTTCAAGAACGAGATAACATTACCTTCTTCCACGTTTTCAATTAGAAAGTTTCCTAAAAACCCTTGGACGATAGCCAAGCTTATCGCGTACAGGACCTTAAACGAGGATTTGGCAGCATACCTTTGGCAGGTTTTGGAAAACAGGCATTTTATTATAATAAGTGGCGCCATGGGTTCAGGAAAAACGACACTTCTTTCAACCCTATTACAGCTTATCGATCTTAGACATAAGATTCTAACGATAGAGGATACGGCTGAAATAGCTTTAGGGGATAGAGTTAACTGGCAGAGGCTGATTACTAGAAAAAGTGCTTATTCTGGAACAAATGATATTAGCCTACTGGACCTAACACTTCTTTCTCTAAGAAGCTCTTCAGACTATATTGCATTAGGTGAGGTTAGGGGGGCTGAGATTCAGGCTCTTGTTCAGGCTGCTGGAACAGGGTTAGGCTGCATAACAACATTTCATGCTGGAGGCTTCCAGGAGCTTCTGAGTAGAATGAAGGGGAAGCCTCTTTCTGTAGAAGATTCCTTCCTACAGACTATAAAATGTGTTGTATTCTTGTCTAATGTTAAAGCTTCTAACGGCAAAATTTTGAGAAAGGTTACATCAGTAGAGGAGCCCTATTTTAGGGAAGGTGAAGGCTTCAAGTCAAACATTGTCTACGATTATGAGGCTGAAGGAGATGAGGTGGAAGTTGATAAGATTGTTTCTAGAAGCAGGCTCTTTGATAAAGTAAAGGATACCCTTAAAGAAGCCTGTAGGAAAAGGGATTTTCTTAGGAATGTAGCTTCTTTGAAGGCGTACACGTTTGAGCAGCTTCAACCACTTCTTTCAAGATTTTATGGTGATAGCTTTGGATGCTAGCATAATATTATTTTATGCTATTGTTTTCACGGGTGCAGCCAATATTATACTACTTTTACTAGAAAAAGAGGTTGTAGTTAGAAAATGGTTTGAGAAAAAGAATCTGCTTTTAAAAAATAAGTTTTTGAGAACAAAATTTTTTGAGAAAATCGTCTACGATATTGCTTCAGACCTGATACCAAGATATAAAAGTATTAGTGTTGAAAAGGGTTCAGAGGGCCTTCTAGAGTATATTGGTGAAATAGTTTACAAGGCCACGATGTTTAGCATGGTGTCTTTAGCTATATCCTTAACTTTAGCATATTTACTCAATAATCTGATAATTGTATTATTTGGTGCATTAAGTTTTACAAGCATACTATACCCCTACATAGACTATCTTCTATTGAAGGGGGAAAAGGATAGAGGAGTATATAATGAGCTGGTATTCTTTGCATTCACAGAATACATTTGTCAAGAAAGTGGAAAGAATATAGAGTATGCTCTAAATCATGTAGTCAATGGAAGACTCTTTAAATGGATTAAGACTGAGGCAAAAATAATTCTTACAGACCTACTAATACATTCTAAAAATGTTTACAGTCCTTTAAGAGAAAGGGCTTCAAACACTAAGGCTACAGTATACAGGAGGTTTTTGGATGGATATGCTGGAATATATGCTACGGGAGGAAACCTTCTAACATACATGAGCCACCAGATAGAGGTTTTAAAGAACGATTTTAAGTTCAGGATAGGACAGTTTCTTGAAAAAGCTCAAATGATTTCTGAAATAAATATTGTTTTAACAGTGATAACTCCGATCGTGGCTATCGTTTCCTCAAACTCTGGAGCGGTAGGGATAATGCAGATTTTAGTCTTCTCATTCCTGATTATTTATACTATTGCAATGTCATTTTTTATAGAAGATTCTAGGCCTAAAACAGGTTTGGGAAACCTTAGAGTTAAGCCAAAAATTTTTGAAATAATATTAGCATTAGTGGTTTTTGCAGCATCTTATGCAATGTTTAAATGCTTATGGCTTCCAATAACAATAGCTTTAATTACATTTTCTACAACATACGGTTATAGAGGAAAAAGGAGGTTAAATGAGGTAAGAGAGCTTGAGGAACCCCTGCCCATTTTCTTGAGAGATGTAGCCGACTACAGGGCTACTGGGAAAAGCGTTTATCAGGCGATAGTGCTTTCTTTAAAAGAGAAAGAATATAATGAGAGGTTTAAGAGAGAGGTTAATGTTGTTGTAAATAAACTTTCTTTGAACGTTGCAGACATTAAAACATGTACTGGAGTGTGGCTTTTCGACTATGTTTTCGACTGCCTAGACCTTATGCATAAAAGTGGAGGGGGGAGCACAAAAACTTTAATCGAGCTAGCTAACATGATAGAGGACAACCTTCTAGAAAAGGAGAAGGTTAGGAGAGAGACTGGGCTTGCATCATATCTAACCTATATTGCACCACTACTTTTCACTCTTGTTTCAGCATCAATGCTGGCGCTCTTGGAAACAATGGCTGCTGGAACGTCATCGGGATTAAGCATACTTCCACTGCAAGTGTTTCAGATAGAAAGAGATTGGCTTTACCTAATGATTGTTATAAACACCTTTTCCAACACGTACATTACAGGACTTTTACGGGAGGGAAGCTATGAAGGCATATACCTTACAGCTGTAACATTGTTTATTGCGTTAGCATGCACACTTCAAATGGATAGCGTTGTCCAGATTTTCAAGAACACAATATTTGGGGTGAGGTGAAGAAGATGGAGATTGTAGAAAGGTACAGGGTATCTTGCTTGGAAATAACAGTTTCTGTAGAAGATGAGAGAATAGAGTATAATGTTAGTGAACCGATTTTGGAAGAGAAAAGCTTGAACTAGATTAATGTGATAATAGAGAATATTTTTTCAA
>JACIWG010000101.1 GCA_014361085.1 Nitrososphaeria archaeon | reverse complement strand
AAGCCTGTTGCACCCTCACAACAGGGATTTTTATAATTAATGATAGCTGCTAATGCATCTGAAGAGATTGCAAAAGAAGACAGAAATTTGAATATTCCTCACTGGCGCACTCTTAAAGCAGAGGATTCTTGAATGAGAAATATCATGGTGGTGTAGAGGGGCACAAAAAACTATTAGAAAAAGAAGGGTTCAAGGTCGTTCAAAAGGGAAGAAAATTAGTTATTAATGATTATGTGAAGTACTCGGCTGATGTTTAGTGCACCTACTAGTATTTTGAAATTTTGAATAGACATTTATAAGTAATCCTTAAGAATATAATTCTATCACGGAACAGGCTGAAAACATTAGGCGATTAAAAATTATAACCTTAGCTATGGGGTAGAAGCTTGGTCTTATTAGAAATTTCACGGCCTGGTGGGATAATGATGCCAGCACCGACATATACTTCATGTCCAAGACAGCTGCCAAGAATTGTCTGACCGGAATCAACTATTGCCCCATCCTTAATGAGTGTCACACACTTTCCATCGAATCTAAAATCTGTGAGAACAGAGCCAGAAGGAAAAAATGAATTGCGTCCCATTACACTAGTGTTTAGGAAGGAGCATGTTGTGAACGCGCCTGGAAAGAGTAGAGAATATGTCACATTTGCTCCGTCTCGAATTTGACTTTCTTCGCCGAGGACTGAGTAGGCGATTGTGCAGTTGTTGTGGATCATTGATTTGTCCCCAATCATAGACCCTCTTACAACACTATGAGCCCCTATCTCCACGCCATCTCCGATTACAGAATTTTCAATGTAAGCGGTGGGATGAATATCACATTTTTTTCCTATCTGCACATTCTTGGATGAGACACGCCATTGATTAGTTGAGAGAGCAGAGACTGCGAGGCGGAGCTGCCTAAACCGATTGCGTTTAAGCTCAGCAATGTTAGCAAGCAATGCTGCTATGTTACATGCCCAAAGGTTTGCCCAATGCTCGATCTGAATGATTACTTTTTTGGTAATTGGAACCCTGTAAACGCCTCCCTCAACCATGTGATTTGGAAACAGTATTTCTTGAGTGTATTCATCAGCATTGATAACCAAAGGTTTTGGCTTACTGTGCATGTCACAGTTCGGCGGATAATAGTAGAGTCTATAGCCAACACTCTCTCCGAGGTCGTCAACATCCATAGTTGAGGTTACAGATCTTTCTGTTAGAGCACCCTTCTTGATAGCACACTGTGTTGGTTGCTTTAACTTAATGGATTCCTCAAGAAAGGCTATTAACAACTCCTTTGTGAAAAACAATGTGTCCTTTAAGATCAATCGCCCTTTTTTCTTATCTTGGCTTTTGAGGGTAACAATAGCGATTCCCAGAGAATCCAACGTTCGTCTTTGATGTTCTTCAAGCCTCGAATTCAGTATCAAAAGATGTTGAGGGGGCTCCATAAATGGGCTTATTATTGTCTGACTAGATTCAATGTTAGTCTCAACCGCAGAAAAAGTGTTTGTCAACATATACCTTATTTGAAGTCCATATTTAAGGATTTCTCTTAGCAGGACAGCTGGTTATGGCGTGCCTTTTTAATTAAACGACTAAGCGCAGCTTGTTTAATGCCACTATCGAATAACTTTGTTGTAATGGTCTCTTCCCAAACTGTTTCTCCAACAATATAAACATGCTGTCTGGACCTAACATATAGTTTAGCCCATACATCAGCGTTTA
Source organism: Nitrososphaeria archaeon (assembly GCA_014361085.1). Taxonomy (GTDB): domain Archaea; phylum Thermoproteota; class Nitrososphaeria; order JACIWG01; family JACIWG01; genus JACIWG01. Next base: position 3,980 of record JACIWG010000101.1, on the reverse strand, counting down.
TACTTCCTCCACTAACTTGAACCTTATTGTCTGGTTTTAGGTCAAGATCGAATTTGCTGAATCTGAGAGTAACACCATATTCGGCCCAGACTCTTTCGATGTCTACATCGTAATCAATTAAACCTAGAGTAAGAAAGTCAACGATACAGTCTACCAAATCGTCTAAGAAGTTAATATAGTCAGGTAAATGAAAGTCGTGGGCACTGATGACAGAGATAGTCTTATTCCAGTTAATATGTTGCCACCAGTGATCGTAAACTCGGTGTATTGCTTGTTCGTTTACGTCGTAGTTCAGCAGTTTCAAAAAAGATAGTCTTAAATAGATGGATGAAGGAATATGAGTTTAGAGCGCGGACTTGTTAGGATGATGCGGAGAGGCTTCAGATGAGGGGACTTCCTCCATGTGGATGACCTCAGGCTCGAAAGGGCTTGGGAGAGGATGCATAAAACGGGTTCACCCTGACAGGGGAAGAAGCTGATGAGGGCTCCGATGAAGCCAAGAGAAACCCTAGGCTAATGAAACCTCAAAGCTACACGTGTCTATCAAAGACTACGTAGCTTAGAACCCTATACCTATATCGTGCCCTCCTGTGAAATCTGTTATCGCAGCTACACTTCCACCGGTGTACTCAAGAAGATTTATTGCTGTCGCCATAATATTGGAGCCAAGCATCTTTATGTTCTCCAAACCCACAGTTAACCTATGTTCATGGGGAGTCTGAGGCAAATCCACCGAGAAAAGTTTAGGAGTTAGGGGAAAGTGTCATTTCTGTAGTAACGTAATCCTGTATTATTATTTTTATTATGTTGTTGAGCGCATTTATCACATTGGTCTGTAGATGGTAAATGTTATCAAGTTCTACGTCATCGATTTTCGCTTAAACCAAGTCTACAGTTAAAGTTTGAGTTATTTGATAAAACTTGGGCTTTAGCATTGCTGTAAACTCAGCCTCTATTTCAATCGTTGCATCTTTAAGAAACTTGAATTGACCACGAAGATTAAAAACTATATTTCCATCTGATCTAAAATCTATTGTTGGCGGTTCATCAACAGAAACTTCAACGCCTACAACAGTATAAGGTCTAAGATTATTAGGTGTGTTTAGAATCGAGAGATTGTAATCTCTTTTAATGACCTGAAAATTTTGAAGACAGTAAAAAAATTCCAAAAAAGGTTGATAAGAGTTTCATTACTTGGACAACTACGTCATATCCGCCTGTAGTCATTTAATATTGCCTCTTAGAGTTATTGAAGCCTTTTCCCTCTTCGATCTATTTTTACTCTTACCTTGATAGGCTTGCCCGCTGATATCATACTATAGTATATTTTCTTTGAAGTTGGAAGTTTCGACATACGAGCCTTTATTCTGTTAGACATTTTCTCTTTGCTTTGCCTCTCAACTTCGTTCCCAAAACACTTCATCCATGATTATTCCCCTTGCTTTTAGGGTCTCTTCGAAACCCTTTGCCAAATCTCTTACGAGCTGAGGATCCTTTTCCAGCTGTAAACTAAGCTCTTTTAAGCCTTTCTACTTTTCTTCTAACGCACTAGGATGGCCAGTCCACTTACTTGGGACCACCTCTCTAAGCTCTAAAAAATCATTCACACCTTTTCTCATTTCCTCTAGTCTTTCCTCATCCAACAAGAATTTTTTAGACTCAATAAGCTTTGCTATAAGCTCAGCCCAAGTCTTACAACCAAGTTTAACCTTTAATATTTTCAGCTCTTTCAAAAGCTCTTCAGGCAAATTTTTTATAAGATAAGGTTATCTATAGCTATAAAAATAATTTCATCTTAAGTTTTTAAAACTTTTTATATATAATCAGAATCCTAAAGAAAAGTGGTTTAAAGATCCTATATGCCTGGTATTCTTACAGTTGCATCTAAGGAGTTTTCTGATATTTTGAAAAGTAGAAGATTTATTATACTTGTTACAATATTTTTGCTTCTTACTGTTGCTGCTCAGGCCACGTTATATATGACGTTTTCTTCTATTGGAATTACACTTCCTAGAGGTTTTCTGGGTTCTGCAGCGTATTCTCTTATCAGTATCATGTCATCCTTTGCACCAATTATTGGTTTAGCTTTGGGCTTTGATTCGATATCTGGTGAAAGAGAAAAGGGTACTTTGAAGATTGTACTTGCTCAACCAGTTTATAGGGATGCGTTTTTTAATGGAAAGTTTCTTGCAGCAATCTTTGCCGTTTCCTTGGCACTCTTTATTTCATCTGTAATTAACGTTGCTGGTGCAATATTTGTTCTTAAAATAACACCGACAATAGAGGAAGTTTTTAGGATAATTATTTTTATGCTATTTTCAATACTTTTTGCAACCACATATTATGCTATTGCAGCATTCCTTTCTGTAGTATGTAAAAGGTCTTCTCAAAGCATGATATTGAGTATAGTGTTATGGGCTTTATTCACATTTGTTATAACTATTATAGCGGCTTTAATAGCCTTCATAATGATACCAATTAGAGTGCCTGCGGGTATTACTATAACTTCGGGAGGGGGTGTAGTAACAATAACTCAGGTACCGAATGCTACTGGTACACTGACGTTCACACCTCCAGAAATACAGCAGTATGAAAGTGAGATGATGGCAAGAGTTCAAATAATGACGACGATTAGTAGTGTAACTCCGAATTACCATTTTAGTAGGATTGCAGAATATGTTCTTGGCGTCTATGCTGCAGGAGGAGTTGGCGCAGGTACAACCGCCTCCATTTCCCTAATTTCAAGTTTGGTTTACGCTTTACCCAACATGCTAGTTCTTACCATAGTAACTATTCTATTTTTTATTGCATCTTATATGATCTTTACACGACAGGAGATCAGATAATTTTTACAATTTTTGAATGGCACAATTTTAAAGACTTTTTAAGTAGCAGGCCATATACTACAGTAAGGCTAGGATGGATAAGACAGACGTAACTTTATGCCAGCTACTACTATATAATTCGAGACTTTCTTATCGCGAATTAGCAGATAAGTTGAATATTTCTGTAACAGCTGTTCATTCGAGAATACAATCCTTGATTAAGCAGGGTATAATCCGTAGATTTTCTGCGAGGATAAATATTAGAGTATTGAATGCGATTACTGTACTAATCTTTGGATTATCTAAGGCATATGCAGTACATGAATTAAGTGAAAAGTTTATGAAACATGGTTCTATCTATTGGCTTGCAATTGGAGGGGGAAACTTTATTTATATTGGAGCATATCTCAGGAATGTTAATGAGCTGGAAGAGTTTACAAATTATGTTAAAGAGACAGCGAGATTAGATGAATTAACATTAGGTATTGCATCAATACCTTTTCCATCAAACATTTATCATTCAACTGCAAAACTTTCAGACCTAGATTATCAAATTATACGTGCACTAAAGGATAATTCGCGAAAAAGTACTTTAGAAGTTGCCGAAGAGTTAGGTGTATCAGCTAAAACGGTCAGACGCCGTCTAAATAGGATGATAAATCTTGGTCTGGTGGAATTATCGATAGACTGGTATCCTGATGCCTCTAATGATATAATAACTTTGCTGCATCTTTATCTTAAGCCAGGAATAGACAAAAATGTTGTTATAAGAACTTTACAAAAATATAATCCAAATATAGTATTCTACTGGATATTTAGTAACCTCCCTGATTTTATTTTAGCCGTTTTATGGACAAACACGATGAAAGAGGTAGAGAGAATGAGAGTGAACCTTGAAAATGAAGGCATTTTCAAGTCTATTTTACCCAACATACTATATACTGGACACGTGTACAAAACGTGGATTGACCAGTTAGTTGAAAAATAGTATGTCACTTTCTTAAACATATAATAGTTTTAAAGAAACATTTGAACTTTAATTTTTAGGATTTCTATTAGTATATAGATTAACGAATACATATATTATCACAAATTTTGAATCTTAGTGAACAAGCATGCGCACAAATATGATTGATACAGGAATTGTGATAAAAA
>JACIWG010000100.1 GCA_014361085.1 Nitrososphaeria archaeon | reverse complement strand
TTGAGCCTCTCTTTTGCAGCTTCAACTACGTTGACAACATATATTACATCATATTTAGTTTTTGAGAAAAAAGTTTCTGAAGCAATTTCTAGCCTTATATTTGCGGTAGGTCCGATACTTGGAATATTTAGTTCAATCTTTTCCGGAAAACTGTCAGGCCTTTTTGGAGAAAAAAGGTTTCTACTAACAATTATTTTTCTGTCAGCCATATCAATAGTTTTGATGCCATTTTCTCCATCAACAATCATGCTTGCAACATTGTATGTGACGTTCTCATTTTTAAATTCAGCAATATGGCCTCCAATAAGTGCAATGACGGCATGCCTAACGCCAGCAAGTTTTAGGGGAACAGGTTACAGTTTGACAACATCAGTGTATCAGCTTTTATTTGCCATTACACCACCGATTGTTGCAAAAGTTATAGAATTTTATTCGCTTGAAATAATTTTTCCAATAAGTTTTATACTAATGCTAGCCTGCACAATATTACTTAAGTTTGTTAATATAAGTTCACAAACCTAAAATATAATAAAATTTAAACTAAATAAAAAAGGTGGAAAGAGATTAAACCATTGTTTCTTCCGTTTCCTCTTCTACACCTTCTTCAGCTTCAGCGGCGCCCCTTGACCTTCTCCACCATATAATGAAAACAATTATACCGACAACAGCTACTATTATGGGTATTAGTACATATGGTTCGAATAATATTGCGTAAGGAGGAGGCGGAGGAGGCGTAGTTGTTGTAGTTGTCTGTTCAGAGAAGGGTATACCCCATAATATAGTCTTGTTTGATACTGTTCCAACACCAAGAATTTTTGCTGAAACTTCAATAACGTTTTCCCGCTCTTGAACATAGAGAAGATTTTCTGATGTGCCATCTGCTCCTGTTATTGTTTCACTCTGCTGTAAACCTACACCAGTCCATGATATGGTAAGGCCTTCATACGGTTTACCATTAACTATAGCTTGGACTCTTATCAAGACACTTTCACCAGCCTTAGCTGAAGCTATGGACATTATGTTCAAGGATGCACTATATCTGTATGATGTTAAATGTACAGATGCTGTAGTGAATCCGTCTGCGACAAACGAGATATAACTGCTTCCAAAGGCTTTAGCGTTAGCGATCACTACCACTTCAGCTGTTTCTGGTCCGATGGTAACGCTGTCCTCTACAGAAATTGCTGTAGCATTGCTTGAAGATATTTTTATATTAAATGTTTCTCCTACCACACCAGGACTTCCGGTTGATGTTAGGAGCTGTATTGCTATTGGAAACTGCATTGTTGTTAAAGGTGTTATAGTGGAAACAAAGAATGTTGAAGCCCTAACAACATGAACGGTTGAAGTTATGCTGCCAGATGGTATTCCACTTGCTGATGCTGTCAGGAAAAAGTTTCCTGGAGACTTACCCCATATTTTGAAAATCTGGTAATAGCTTTTCTTTTCAATAACAACATTTTCTTCTACACCAACAACTTTTGTATCAGATGGAGATAGAAGCACTTGAGTATTCTGTTGCACTGGAGCAGGCAATCCTGAACTTGATGTTAGAATACAAGCTTCAACTTCACCGCCTGTAGGTATAGGTGGAATTATTATTGTGGTAGTGGATGGTACTGGAGAGTATACATTAATGTTACAACTACCCTTTACAAGATCTGAAGTTACAGCTGTAATTTCAACTTGCCCATATGCTTTAGGGGTGCCTTTAACATAAGCGATCGACCTGTTTGGTTCGACCACGATCTGGCTTTCTGTAGAAAATACATCAAAATATGATGAGAAAACGCTTACTGGTATAGACTTGTTAGTTTTACATGGCTTATTATCCTTGTCTATAAGCTGTACTAGTAAAGAAGTGTACTCTCTCTCATCTGATGGAAACATCTGTGCAAGAGGATAAATTTGTATTGACTGAGGCTGGCTCGTGGAATTTATGACTTCTATTGACACACTAGCCGTTATAAGGTTCCCTGATGAAGCATAGATGGTAGCCTTTCCAGTATTATTAATGTATATTCCAGCTAGAGTGAACCATTCCTCGCTTCCAATAACAACTTCCGGCTCGACCACCGCAACAGATGTATTGCTTGAGAAAAGTTTTACAGTAACTGGGTATGGCACTTTAGCTGGCATAAGATTTTGGTCCACAATAGCTACAGGAATAGAAATATTTTCATTAGCGCACAAAAACTGTGGCAACATTATGTAAAGCTTTTCAGGTTTTGCACCTGAAACCCTTAAAGTTACAGAATCTGGCATAAGGTCGGCGCATGATGCTGTAATTGTTGTTGTGCCTATAAAACCTTTACCGATAGCCTTACCCTGTGCCGAAAAATTTCCTTTAGCTATTATAATAGATTCTTTCTCAACATATGCTATTTGATTATTTGATGATGATAAGGAAACGATGAGGTCTGTCCTAGCCTTAGTTGGATTACCGTAAGAGTCAACGAGTGTGACAACTATTTTTGCTTCAGCGCCCACGGAAGGTGCAAGAATATCTGGTAACAGTGTAACCTTTAAAGCTTTAGGTGTTCCTGCAAGAGGTTCAGCAACCATGTTCACTATAGCCGACTTAAAACCGGTTGCGGTTGCCGATACTTCCACACTTCTGCTTTCAGAAACATTACTGGTAGCATTTATAATGGCATAATATGTTCCCCTATTTACTACAACACTTTTCGGAACCTTTAGCACATTGTCGTCGGAACTGGAAAGTGTTACTTCAACGGGATTCTTTAGAATATATGGGTTCCCTGAACCATCTACAATTGAAACAAAAAATGCTGGATGAGGTTTACCATCAGCTGGTACCGACTTTAAGGCAGGAGTTAAAACCAGTGATAGAGATTCCTCCTGCGCAGCAACATTCAAGGATAGCTGTAAGGGTACGAGTGTAAGGAGAGTGAGGAAGGTTATTGTAACAATAATTGTTTTCCTAAAATTTACATACTTTTTCATCAACATTTTACTACACACTCAACTTTCACGTATTCATGAAGATAGAAATTGGTAATTAATAAAGTTAACGGTACAAAATGATACTATTTTATAAAATTTTTATAAGAATATAGAATTCTAAAGTGAAATCCCAGCCCATTAAGCCAATATCAAAAACTTTCCAACAATCAACCCTTTAAAAAAATTATGGTATAAAAATGCTATTGTAGAACATATTTTTGGTCACTAAAGCATATATGCGATGAGATTAATGTTTATATAATGTTTTTCTGAACCATCTAACATAAAAATTGCCTAACAGACGAGATTTCTTAAAAATTGGTACAACTTTTGGTGCTGGAGCAATAGTAGGTGGAACAATAGAGTATATTATTGGACAGAATGAAATCAGCCGGCTTAAAGAGGATTTGAAAAAATCGGGCTCAGAACTTGAGCCTACAATAAATGTTTACAATTGGTACGATTACATTGCACCAGGCGTATGCGACGACTTTGCTGATGAATATGGTGTTAGCTTAAAATATACAACATACAGTAACCCTGATGAAATGTTTGCAAAAGTTAGGGCAGGCGGCTCAGGATTCGATGTCGTTATAGCATCAGATTACAAAGTTGGCGAAATGATTCAACTAAATCTTTTAAATAAACTTGATTTTGAAAAGATAAAGAACTTTAAATTTGTTGACAAAAAATTTCGTGAACCACCATTCGACCCTAGTCAAGAGTTTTCTGTTCCCTACATGTGGGGTACAACAGGAATAGGATATAATAAGAGTGTTGTTGAAGAAGATTTTGAAGGCTTCGAGATAATATTTGATGAATCAAAGATTTCAAAGTACAGTAAAAAGGTTGTCCTAGTTGATGAAATGAGAGAAGTTTTTGCTGCAGCACTAAAGTATCTTGGATATAGTATAAATGATACAAACGAAGATCATTTGAATCAAGCTAAAGAACTAATTCTAAAGATTAAGCCTTATCTTCTAAAGTTTTCCGCTGAACAGGTTAAGGAGCTACTAATTTCTGGTGACGCTGTATTAGCTTTAGGATATAGCACAGACATATATCTTGCATCATATCAAAATGAGAATATAGCATATAAGATTCCAGGAGAAGGTGGAACATTATGGATGGACAATCTTGTATTCTTAAACGAGTCAATGAATGTGAATGTGTCACACAAGTTTATTGATTATATGCTTAGGCCTGCGATTGAGGCAATAAATAGTAATTACCTCTATATTGCAAACCCGTGCAAGATTACAGTTGAAAGGGGATACGTTTATCCTGAAATTGCAGAAGACCCAAACATATTTCCTCCAGATGAAGTGTTAGATAAGCTTGAAATGCTCCGGCCATTTACACAAGATGAAAGAAATCTTATGGGTAAACTTTGGTCGGAGATAAGGGCGTAAAATGTCCTACGATCTCGAACTTTTAAATTTGACAAAAAAGTTTGGGCATATTATCGCAGTTGACAATATCAGTCTCTACATTAAGCCTGGAGAATTCTTCTCCCTACTTGGACCTAGTGGATGTGGAAAGTCTACAACGTTAAGGCTAATATGTGGTTTTGAGGAGCCTACGAGTGGTGAAATAAAAATTGGTGGAAAAGTTGTCAACAATATTCCACCATACAAACGTAATGTTGGAATGGTTTTCCAATCGCTAGCACTATTTCCACATCTTACTGTAGGAGAGAATATTGCGTTCGGATTAAAATTGAAGAAGCTTCCTAAAGATATTATACAGGAGAAGGTTGCTAGGATGCTGGAACTTGTTGAATTACCTGGTTTCGAAAATAGAAAAATTAACGAGTTAAGCGGTGGACAGAGGCAGAGGGTTGCCCTTGCCAGGGCTCTTGTGACAGAACCATCTATTCTATGCCTAGATGAACCTTTAGGAGCACTTGACCTCAAGCTTAGACTACAGATGCAGGGTGAGATAAAAAAGGTTCATGATAAGACAGGGAACACTTTCATATATGTTACACACGACCAAGGTGAGGCTATGGCCATGTCAGATAGAATTGCTGTAATGAATATGGGCCGTATTGAGCAAGTTGGCACACCTAAGGAGGTTTATGAACGTCCTCAAACAAAGTTTGTAGCCCAATTTGTTGGAGAAAGCAACCTTTTGGTTGGAAAATGTCTTGACGGTAACAAGATTGTTGTAAACGGTTTTGAGTTGAAGGGGATGTATCCGAAAAGTTTCTGCAACAGGGAAGTTTATATTAGCATTAAACCCGAGAAAATTCTTGTAACCAAATACCATTATATGAGAAAATTTGATAATTCCATAGAAGGTAGGATAGAAGATTATATTTATAGGGGAGACGATACGATTTACAAGATTTCGATAGGCGAACATTTTGAGATTTCAGCAAGAGCGCAGGCGATCGGTGAACAGTTCAATAAGGGTGAAAATGTTTTCGTAAACTGGAATGTTGAGGATGCAATAATTTTACCTAAAACAGATTAAAAAGTTTTAGAATTTTACAAAGTTTATATTGCATAAAATTTGGCCTTACGGTATGCCAACAGCATTTGTACTAATAAACGCTGACTCAGGGTCTGAGAGAAAACTATTAGAACAGATAAGGAAAATGGATGGTGTAAAGGAAGCCTATTTAGTTTATGGCACATTCGATATTATAGCAAAAGTTGAGACGAAATCCTTGGAAGAGTTGAGGGAACATATTTCTATAAAGACGAGGAAACTTGATAATGTTTTATCTACTATGACTCTAATAGTAGCAGATTAGATAGCTTTAGCTTCTTTTTGATATCCAGTAGCTTATGAAAGCCAATGTTCCAGAAATTATTAAAGTTATTGTTGC
>JACIWG010000099.1 GCA_014361085.1 Nitrososphaeria archaeon | reverse complement strand
GATCCTCTATATAGTATATGAACACTATTAGTGGTGTAAAGGCATTAAAGTGATAAGACCATTCTTTAAGTCCTGATAAATAGTCCTCTTTAACCCAATTTTCCCATTTTCTTCCTTTGTATGAAAATTTTTTACCCTTGTTTATTGTATTATTTTTAAAGCTTTTATATGTCTCTTTGATGCATGTTTTTTATGAGTGAAGAAGATGAGTTTGATTTTGATGACAGGATAGATCTTGATTTTTCCCGTTTTACTTGTCCTGAATGTGGTGAGCTATTGTCTTTGGTGGCTTTTATTTACAGGAATGGGCATCTTGGTATTGAGGTTACTTGTGAATGGTGTGATTATGTGGGTTTTGAGGTCGAGTTGGAGTGTAAGAAGAGTGATCTTAGGAGGTTTAGGCGTAGGTTGGGTGTTTTTAAGGCTACCTTGCAGGAGTTAAGGAAACCTTGTTAATGTGCAATTAATATTTAATCAAATCATTATTATCCTTTTCTTTTTTCTTTTTATTAGATAATTTTTGTGCTTGGTTTAGTAGGTGTATGTTCTACTTGTATTTGGGTGTTGAGATTTGTATGTTGTAATTGTTTTTCTGTTTAATAATGTTTAATAGGAAATTCTCATACGATGAGTGTGTTCTATGTCTGAGAAGATTAAAAGGGAGTTTATCGAGTTTCTTGGAAAGGATATGGAATTCCGTTATTTTTAGCTAGAAAATTTTATTAAAGAGAAGGATTTGTTTCTAGTGTATGATTAGGATTCAGAGTAGGGATAAGATTAAGGTTGTTCCTAAGCATGGTGAAGCCTTGTACAGGGACTTTTTCTGCACCCTCCTAGAGGAAAGCTCTAACAAGGATCCTGAGAGCGAGTGTTTGCAGGCTATGTGGAAGTGTTGGCTTACTACTGTTCCTCCTGGTGTAGAGCTTAAACCCCACGTTCACGAGAATCATGAACAAGTCTATTATATTATTAAGGGTTCTGGAACAATTTCTGTTGGTGATGAGAAGGCTAAGGTGAAGGCTGGAGACTGCATATATTTGCCCTCAGATGTACCTCACGGTTTCGTAAACGATGGAAAAGAGGAGGTGGAGATATTCTGTGTCGGAGCAAACATTTTCAGGCCATGGATGAGCAAAAGTGTAAGAGAAAGGTTGAAGAAGGCGGAGGAAGGAAAGTAAGGTAATTGCTTGCATCCTGTTTTACGTTAGAAAATGCTTTAAAATTTTTTTTAGCACAATCCTCTTTTTTATTAAATAATTTTATTGTTGCATGATATGGGCAGAGTTTGATTAGCACAATTTTATTTATTTGGATTGTTTTCCTAGGCTTATTTTTGTGCTAATTTATAGCATTGTTAAGATACACTTCATAAAAATGAAACTTCTGATCCAATTAGCACATGCATGATATTCTAGAATATTTTATGGGATTAAGTTTTATAGCTAAAAATTTAGAATCTAGGTATATGGTGTTGGTTTGATGAATGGTTTGGAGCGTGTTGTGAAGGCTATTGAATTGTCTGGTCCTGATAGGGTTCCTGTAAAGCATTCTACGTTGCCTGGTGCGTTTTTGAAGTATGGTAGGTTGTTGGAGGAAATTTATGAGAGATATCCGAGTGATATAGTTTATTTGCCTATGGCGAACGAGGAAGAATATAGTCCTCAGTTGAGGGTTGAAAGTAGGGATAGGTGGGGTTGTGTATGGTATAGGACTAGGGATGATTTTAAGGGTCAGGTTATTAGGCATCCCTTAGATGACTGGAGTAAACTTTCATTCTATCAGTTTCCTGACCCATTAAATTGGCCTGAGTTTTCTCTTGCGGAAAAGATTATTAGAAAACATCATGGAATATATTATGTTCTTGTTGATGGTGATACACTTTGGCAGAGGATGTTCTATTTAAGGGGTATGAAGGAAATACTTGTTGACATTGTAAAAGATAGGGAAGAAGTTTATATTTTGCGTGATAAAATTCTTGAATACATTTTAAAGAGGGTTGAAAGGTTTGCTAAAATGGGTGCTGATGGTGTATGGTTTAGAGATGATTGGGGTACACAGTATAATCTTATGATCAGGCCAACTGTTTGGAGAAAAATATTCAAGCCAGCATATCAGGAAATGTTTAGGGCAGTCCATGATGGGGGCATGCATGTTTTCTTTCACAGTGATGGAATGATTAAGCACATAATAGGGGACCTAATAGAAATTGGAGCGGATGTTCTGAACCTGCAGCTTCCCACAATGGACATATTTCAACTTGGAAAAGAGTTTGGCGGTAAAGTCTGTTTTCTAGGAGGACTGGATAGACAGAGAATATTGCCTTTTGGAAAACCTGATGATGTTAGAAGACATGCGCTTGAAATAATTGAGGCTTTTGGAAGATATAATGGAGGGTACATAGGTGAGGGTGAAGTTGGACCGGATGTGCCACTAGAAAATGTTAAGGCAATGCTTGAAACATTTTACAAATACAAATATTATATTAGTTAGAACATAAATTATATCGAACAATATTTTAAATAGAGTTTTCATCCTTTTATTGCACCGCCTGTTAATCCTGATATAACGTACTTTTGAATTAGAAGATATAATGCTACTGGTGGAATTGTGGCTAATATTGTTGAGGCTGCAAGTTCACCCCATGCATATACTTCACCACCTTGCATAAAAAAGGCGATTGCTAGTGGGAGTGTGTAATTGTTTGGACTTGACAAAATTACTAATGCAAAAATTAGGTCATCCCATGAAAGTGTAAAAGAAAAGATTGCTGCTGTAACTAAGCCGGGTGCTGAAATGGGTAGAACTATTTTCCATAAGGTTTGAAATCTACTGCATCCATCTACAAGAGCTGAATCTTCAATATCTTTAGGCAAATTCATAAAATATCCTCTGAGTATCCATGTAGAGAAGGGAAGGGTATATGCCAAATGGGCTATAATTAGGCCGAAGAGGGAGTCGCCAAGTTTCAGCATATTTATTACAATGTACAAGGGTATCATTAGGAAAAAGGGTGGAAAGACATAAGCAAATAGTATATATAGTGAGGCATATGTTTTTCCTTTATAATTAAATCTTGCAAGATTATATGCAGCCAACGACCCTAAAAACATGCTAGATAATGTTACGATTATTGCGGTTACTGCACTATTTATTAATGGTCCTGTAAAATTTTCGAACCTAGTTGCACGTTCAGCTGCTTTTGAAGGATTAAAGAGGTCAAAATAGTTGTTTAGTGTTGGATTTGTTGGGAAAAGATTTGGAGAGTAAGCTTCTTCAGAAGGAGTTAAAGATAAGTTAAAAACCCAATAGAATGGAATTCCAACTAAAAGTAATAAGAAGATAATGCCTATTACTGTTAATATTATAACATTCTGTTTACGCTCTACCATAGGCATATTTTATCACCAGATAGATGAGAACCATGTAAATGGGTAAAATTAGTACAAGTAATGCCGCTGCTTCGGGAATATTTGCACCACTAGCGAAGGCTTTGAGGTATGCAGCAATAGGTGCTGTTAAAGTTTTGTTCAATGGTCCTCCACGTGTGAGCAAAAAGATTGTGGTAAAGTCACCCATGGTCCACATTAGTGATAAAAGACAAACAGTTAAGAATACAGTTTTAAGATTAGGTATTGTAATATACACGAATTTTTTAAATCTTGTTGCACCATCAATTTCAGCGGATTCATATATTTCTTGAGGTATTGCTTGAAGACCTGAAAGAAAGCCTAAGAAAAAGAAGGGCCAACCTCTCCAAACATTAACAAATATTACAGAACTCATTGCAAGCTCGGGTCCAAGATATCTTAATGCAGGTAAACCAAAAAAACTTAATATTCGGTTAAAAAAACCCTTTAAATCATACAATAGAATGAAAAAGAAGGCAACAGCATATGCTGGTGCAGCCCATGGAATTATAGAATATGCTCTTAATAGCCCGCGTCCAGGGAATTTTTGATTTAAAAGTAGGGCAACACCTAATCCTATTAACGCTTTAAAAAAGACAGCTGAAAAACTGTAAATAAGAGTGTTAGTTAAAACCACATACAATATTTGTGAACTTAAAATATTGTAGTAGTTTGTTAAACCAATAAATTTGGCCGCACCACCCAAAGCTTTTTCTTGTAAACTAACCCAAAAGGTGTAACCTAGAGGTAAAATAAAAATAAGGGTGATGATTAAGAGAGTTGGCAGTACGTATAGCCAGTCTGCAAGTTTTTTCAGTTGCATTATGTTCAGCCGTATCTCTTTTGAGCCAATTCTACAACTCTATTATGTAGCTCTTCCCTAATCTTTATTGGATCCTCTTTTCCAATCACTGCTCTCTGTATAAATGTTGCAAGCTCGTAACCGTAGTTTACATCTTCCCAGACACCAACACAATCATTCAATCCTGGTAGAACTCTGTAAGGATCCCACTTTACTGTTTCTACAACTTCTTTTGGATCTATTAGCCATGCCTTGAGCCCGGCCTGACCTTTTTGCCACTGTTGACTTACCGTTTCAAGTGCACTTTTGAATATTGGCAGAGAATAATAGTTTCCATTTTCACACATGCCTTTTCTATATTCTTCTTTGTCTTTGAAGAGATAGACTATTAAGTCTTTGGCGTCATCAACATATTTTGATTTGTTAAATATGTAACAAGATTCTTCTCCACCATCTATTGTTGAAGGAGGTGCTGGTGCAATGACTGTTTTAGCTGCAAGTTCAGGCTTACCTGTCATTAGAGAATAATAGATGCTTGGTGGGTTTTGAGTAATTGCAATACGTCCATCAATATAATTTTGGTTATTAGACGCATCTGTCCAACCATCACTGTCCGGGGGTGTTAGACCTTCATCCCAAAACTTTTTAGTGTAAGCTATAGCATCTAAAAAGGCTTTGTCATCCTTTATAACAACACCTTTAGAACTTTTGGAGGACATTACTTTTCCACCCAGATTAAACCATACCCATTGGAATATTCCTTCAGCATCGTAACATTTTCCAAGTGGATATCCGAAGCCCCAAATACTCTTACTCTTGTCTGTTAAAATTTTGGCTGCTTCATACAATTCATCTAAGTTTGATGGGGGTAGCTTTACTCCTTTTTCGTCTGCTAAGTCTTTTCTAATAATGTTATATAATAGTTCAAAGTGGTCTGGGAGACAATATACTTTTCCATTTACTGTAGCCTGTTTTAATTTGAATGGATGAATATCGTCTTTACCCAATTCATTTACTACATCATCTAAAGGCACAAGTAGACCCTGTTCTGCAAACGAGATTGCATTAAAACCATGTATACAAACATCTGGAGGCGTACCTGCTTCGATGGCAGCGATAAGCTTTGGTGTAAGTTCCGAAACTGGAATAAGGCTTATGTCTATCTTAAATCCTTTTTTCTGCGCCCACTCAAGACACATTTTCTTTATCCAGTCATTATTTGCTGCCACAAAAGCCGACCTTGCCCACACAGTTAACTTTTTTTCAGTTGGAGAAACAGTTGTTGGTACTGTTGTTGATTGAGTTACTGTCACTACTTCTGGAGGTTTCATTGCAAAATATGCTGCAGCACCAATAGCAATAAGAGCTACTGCACCAAGACCAACATAAAGAAAACTTCTCCTATCAACCTTTTTAGGTTCATTGCTCATATTTCCTTCAGAACCAAACTGTTATGTTGGCGGTTTAATAAACTTTTTTTTAAAATAATATTTAAAAAATAAAGTCTTTTTCTAAAAAGTTGTTGACCATAAAACGTTTAAAAAGGGCACATATGTGCAGAATAGTTATATTGAAAAAATTTTTTGAAAGCCCTATTACGGGTTAATAATAGTCTTTTACGCCTATATTTCAGAGTAAAGTTACTAGTATGACTCCTAATATTATTGTGA
>JACIWG010000010.1 GCA_014361085.1 Nitrososphaeria archaeon | reverse complement strand
GAACTGTAGGTCATCCGGCACAATCCCTTTCAGTAGTAGGTAAAGAAATTTATGAAACAAGATATTGTTTGCCTTTCACGATGGGTGTTAAAAGTACAATGCATGTACTACGATTTTATGAAATCTTAAAAAAGTTAAGAGAGAAAGGAGTTTTGATAGAAATTTATATGCTTAATACTGTTGGAAGAATTGGTGCAAAATATGAATGGATTGAGGAAAGATTGGGTGAAAGAACTTTTAAGATGCCTGTAACTAAACTTGAATTGAATTCAAACGGTGTTCCAAAACCGGTTGGTGGAACAAGTCCAACTATAGAAGAAACAGAACTTTTCCTTTTACAGGCTGTTCGAGGTGCAGTTGAATATGATGTACATCCTATATGGGGTAAAAAGGTTCTTGTTCCAGTAAAGGTCGAAGGGCTTTCCAGAAGTAGGTTAAAAGAATTAAATCCACTATCTTATCGTACACATCGTGAAATGGAAGAATTGATTAGAGCTCAAGTGATAAAAAGTAAATACTTTTTAAAAGTACAATGTCCAGGATTGCCAGAAGAAATATTAAATTCTATGGACTTCTAATTTAATAATTATTGCGTTAACTATAAATTTGTCGAAATAATCATCTACATAACTTATGGACTACATAATAGAGGAAAAATTTGAACTTGGACCATTAGTAACATTTGTCCCTAATAAAAAACATCCTGTATACAGTTGGTTTCATTTTAAGGAAGGTTTTTCAAGAGATTTTGTGATGATGATTTTTGATCAATTTAAATTAATGGAAGGTGACTGGGTACTGGACCCCTTTTGTGGTTCGGGAACAACACTTTTAGCATCAAAAGAGAGAGGTATAAATTCCGTAGGTGTAGACGTTATGCCATTAGCCGTTTTCCTTTCCCAAGTAAAGACGATGGATTATGACTTAAGACACCTAAAGAATGTTGCGCAAGATATTTTTAGTAAAAGGTTCACAAAACCTTCTATCGAAGGCTTAAGTCCCTTAGTTAGAAGAGCATTTACTAAATATGCTTTAGAGGATATACTTTTTTTTAAACAAGTTATAAGCGAGATAAGAGATGTTTTGGCAAAGAATTTCTTCACTTTGGCCCTCATGATTGCCGCCAACAAAGTTTCTATGGCTTACAAGGACGGTGCCGTGATAAAATTTAGGAAAAGAAAGCATATTCCTCCCTTAAGACCAGTATTTAAAAGGATTGTAAAAAAAATGTTCTATGATCTTAAAACTTTACAAACAAAAAAATCAATTATTAAAGTCTATCATGCTGATGCAAGAAGATTAGATTTCTTAGAAGATCGTAGTTTCAACGCGGTTATAACCTCCCCTCCATACCTTAACATAATAGATTATATCAAAGTATATTCTATTGAAAATGAACTCTTTTTTAACCAAACAAAAATTGACATTCATGGCCTCAGGTCATATATTGGAATAGATATTGAAAAAAATTACAGTGAATTTGACTATCTAGATGTCCCCCCGATAGGGAAAGCATATTTTAGGGATATGAAAGATGTCCTCTCTGAATTATATAGACTCCTTAATGAGAGAGGGAACGCAGTTCTCGTTGTAGGTGAAGGTGTTTTTCCAGACAAGATTATACCTGTCCCAATTATCCTTTCCGAAATAGCTAAAGATATTGGATTCCATGTCAAAAGGATAGTTCATGTGAACAAGAGAACTGTTACCGACCCTAATAGGAAAAAAATTGGTATCGCACTCGAAAGTCTTATTTTTCTAGAAAAATAATAATATTGACGTTAAATATTAAAGGTAACAAAATTCTTTTTTAGAATCTTTTAAATTATCTCGAAAGAAATATAGAGTAAAAATTAATATATAGGCCTTCTCCTCTCATTAGGGGAATAAGTATGGGTTTTGACATTTTCCTTGAAAATGGACGATCCATAATCCTTGCATATGATCATGGTATTGAGCATGGTCCAACAGACTTTAATGAAAAAAGTGTTGATCCAGCATTTGTTATGGAAATTGCTGAGAAAGGAAAATTTAATGGCATCGCTCTTCAAAAAGGCTTAGCCGAAAAATATTATAATGGCAAAGTTCCACTAATTTTAAAGCTTAATGGGAAGACAAATATTGTGAAAGGAGATCCAGTCTCAAGACAGAACTGTAGTGTAGAATATGCTGTAAGCTTAGGTGCTAAAGCTGTGGGTTATACAATATACCCTGGAAGCATACACGAAAATATAATGTTCCAGGAATTCGGAAGAATACAAGAAGAAGCTAGAAAATATGGTCTTGCAGTAATTGCATGGGTCTATCCTAGGGGTGAAGCTGTAAAGGATGATACTAGTAAAGAAATGGTTGCGTATGCTGCAAGAATAGGTCTAGAACTCGGTGCTGATGCAGTAAAAATCAAATATACCGGAGACCCAAACACATTCCGCTGGGCTGTAAAGTCTGCAGGAAAAGCTAAGGTCCTAATGTCAGGGGGTCCAAAAGCTCCGACAGAAGAAATATTTCTACAGCAAGTAAAGGGTGTAATAGATGCAGGCGGAATAGGTTTAGCTGTGGGCCGAAACGTTTGGCAGCATGAGGAGCCCCTGAAGATGGCGAAAGCCTTACGCGCTCTAGTTATTGAAGGTAAAAGTTTAGATGAAGCAGTACATATATTGAAAGGATAGCGTGAACGGGGAAATGAAAATTGGTATATTAACTGGCGGAGGGGACTGTGCAGGCTTAAATGCAGTAATAAGAGCAGTAACTAAACGAGCTGAAGAGTACGGATGGAGTGTTTTAGGCATAAGATATGGCTGGCGTGGCCTAATGGACCTTGATGTTACAAAACTTTCTTTCAAAGATATAGCGAATATTCATAGACTCGGGGGTACGATTTTAAAAACTTCAAGGACTAACCCATTTAAGCATGCAGGTGGTCCTGAAAAAATTCTTGAAAATGTAAAAAAGCTTGGATTGGATGCAATAATAGCTGTCGGCGGAGATGATACTCTGAGTGTTGCTGCAAAATTGTTCAAAATGGGTTTGAAGGTTGTCGGTGTCCCAAAGACCATGGACAACGACATTTCTGCTACAGACTATACTTTCGGTTTTGATTCTGCTGTTAATGAAGCAATGCATGCTTTAGATAATTTAATGACAACCGGAGAATCACATGACCGGATTATGGTGGCTGAAGTTATGGGCCGTCATGCAGGATGGGTTGCAGCCTACGCTGGAATAGCCTCAGGCGCTCATCTAACACTAGTGCCTGAAGAACCATTCGACTTAGAAGAAGTTATAGATTTTGTTAAAAAAAGGCATGAAAAGGGTGAAAAGGCTACCCTTATAGTGGTGGCTGAAGGTGCAATACTAAAAAACGTGTCTTCAACTTTTGTTAAAGAAGGTAAAGTTGATGAATTTGGTCACATAAAACTTGGCGGAATTGGCCAATTTCTTGCCGAAGAAATTGAGAAAAGAACAGGTTATGAAGTTAGAGCCGTCATTCTTGGCCACACAATAAGAGGTGGCACCCCTACAGCCTTTGATAGAGTTCTTTCAAGCAGATTCGGTTTAGCAGCCGTAGAACTTGTAAAAGAAGGTAAATTCGGTTTCATGGTTGCCTTAAAAGGTACTAGTATAACACACGTGAGTTTAGATGAAGCAGTGTCAAAAATGAAGTCTCTTGATAAAGAAACTCACTATGCACTTAAAGCTCTCTCCTATTAATTTGTGGAAATTAAAATTTAATATAAAATAGCTTCTAAAACCCTCTTTTTCTCTATTAATTTAAATAAATTCTCGCAAATTTCGTTAATGTTTGAAAAAATAAAATTTTCCTCTTTATTGTTATCATAGACTACGCTCATTACATACTCTAACCCTGTCTTATTAACATAAATTTTAAGCCTCTTTCCTCCTAAATCTTCAACTTCAATCTTTAATCCCTCATCATTTCCTAATAAGACAATATAATCTATAATCTCATTTACATTCACACTCTTCTTCAAAGACATATAGTTATCATAGCATTTTTTTGACATGCAATGCACATATACTTTAAATATTAATTATTTTTTAAGTTTTAATTATGTATCTATATACAACTAACTATCGCGAATTAACAGAAATTATACCCCGCTCTAAAATAACTTTTAACATACAAGTTTGTGGTCCCACAGTTTATGATGAATTACATCTTGGGCATCTGAAAACTTTCTTCTTCTTTGATGTTCTGGTTCGTTTTCTAAGAAACTTAAACTATAATGTAAAATTTTGTTTAAATTTCACAGACATTGACGAAAATGTTTTTGAAAAAGCAAATAAAGAGGGTTGCCCATTTAATGTACTCGCAGACAAGATTGCCAAAAATACTATTAATATATTAGAAAAATTGAATATAAATACGCCAAATTTCCTTCCCAGATCATCAAATTACATAAAAGAATATATTTTACAGATTAAAAAACTCTTATCTCAAGGTCTAGCTTATAACGTTAATGGTAATATCTTTTTTGAATTTAACAAAATGTATGACAGAGGACCTGTTTCAGGCTTTGATAAATCAACTTTATATGATTTAAGATTCGATTCCTATATTGGAAAGAAGGCTCCAATAGATTTCCTTCTTTGGTTCAAATGTAATTCGGAACCAAATTGGGATTCTCCATGGGGATTAGGTCGTCCTGGATGGCATTTGCAAGATGTAGTAATAGCTCATGAAATATTTAAAGGCCCCCATGATATTCATGGGGGTGCTATTGAACTTGTATATCCTCATCATGATTTTATTGAAACTTTAGGTGCTGCAATTGAGGGAATTAAACCTTATGTACCATATTGGGTACATACATGTATTCTAACAATAAATGGGAAGAAGATGTCAAAGTCTCTTGGAAATATAGTTTACGTTAACGAAGTATTAAAAAGGTTTTCTCCAGAAACGATTAGAATTTATTTCTTATCTTATCCATGGGATGAGCCTACAGAATTTTCTATGGACCAGCTTGAAGTTTTCGAGGATATTATTAAGGATATAAAATATAGGATAGATAATCTAAGTTTATCCTACTCTAGTCCTCTCGATTATTTGATTGAAATGAAAAAACAATTTTTCAGACATTTGTTCAATGGCATGTGTACTTCTAAGGCTGTTGAGTTATTTATTTCCCTTGTAAAGGAATGTTTAAAACATCATACTAATCCAAGTTTCTTAGATGATGTTCTTACAGTTTTGGGCCTAGAGAGGCTTAAAAGTTAACTTTTATAGCCCATAAACCTCTTTTATCTTTTGTTTCAAGATATTTTTGTTAACTGCGCCTACAATTTTTTCAACAGCCTTACCTGATTTAAAATAAATGATTGTAGGTACTCCCATAATAATGAATCTTTCAGCGATGTCAGGGCTTTGATCAACATTTAATTTTGCAAACATGATGGATGGTGAATATTCTCTAGCAATTTGCTCAAATATTGGTGCCATCATTTTGCATGGACCACACCATTCAGCAAAAAAGTCGACTATAACATTGGCGTTTTCGTTTAAGAATTTATCAAAATTGTTTGAATCTAAATAGTATAACACTTTCTTCTCACTCTTTTCCTCTTTAGAACTTCTTTTAATCATATCCAAATACTTTCTACTCAATATTTTTTCAATTTCGTTATTTTCCATGAACCTTTATCATTCTCACATTATTAACATATAAGATTTTTGTTTTTAAAATAATGTTTATATTTTACTTAAGGACATTTTACACCAACATGTATCATCAATGTGAAATTACAGCTAAATATATTATTCCTCTTTTCAGGTCTAAGGTTGTGAAGATTCTTATAGATGAATATGGTTTAACTCAAAATGAAGTAGCAAAACTTCTTTCAATCTCACAGGCTACTGTAAGCCTCTATTTAGGTAAAAAAAGAGGAATAAATAAGAAGTTAAATTCCTTCATTGACCTTAAACTAGTTGATTATTATGCAAGATCGTATGCTGAGGAACTGATTCATGGCTTAAAGGATAAAAATGTAATCTACTTATGTTCCCTTTGCAAAGAACTTTCTAAGAAAAATATGGTAAATCATAGACCATGACATATAATGGACAAAATGCTTATGAAGAAATATTTTAAACTTTATTCGATAAGAAAACCAAGTTCGGAAATAATCTCATATGCACTACCCTTTCTTTCAAAAAGTCAATTTCATGATATAGTTAAAGAATTGTTAGATAATGGTTTTCATCTTTCAACACTTTTTCCTAAACCAGGAATTAGAATAAAAGATACTATTGCCCTTAGCTGGTTAGCCGATAATAGAAAGAATTTACCACCCTATTCTGCAACTTTATATCTTAAAAATATCAGAAACTATGTGAAACTTTATAGTAATGGGAAACTATTATCCACTTTTCCAATAGAATCTTATATAACCGATTTTTTAAAAAACGTCCTAAATTATAAAAGAATGTTTAGAAGGTATGAAATTCCTAAGCCTATTGGTCAACGGTTTGAAAACAATTATTTCATTTTAAACTGGCTTAATGATCATCTAAAAATTTTTCTTAAGAGCAGATTTGAATCTCAAAAATATCTTTGGCTTACAAATAGGAAAGCCAACAAATATTATATTCTTGAAGACGAACTAATGGTTCTAATCCATTTGTGCAAAATATTTAAGCCTAAGAAAATTGAATGTTTATTCAATTTTCCTGTTGAAAAAGATTCTATTCCAATTATAAAACCTGGTTGTAACTTAATGTTTAAAGCTGAAACCTCCTCCCATATTCTTCTCAGCCTATTAGAGGATCTTTTATTAAATTATGAATTTCCTGTAGACTTAAAAAAGAGTAAATCTTTCATTATATCTGAAGATTCAAGTATAATTTTTAAAAAGTTAAATTCAGAATTAGATTTTAAAGGATTATCGAATATGTTCAAGAATTTAAAAAATTATTGCTTTGATTCCTTCCACATTTTTAGATCGTACTATGAAATAAATGTTTAAATACTATCTCTAAAAGTATGCTATTGAAAGAAGATGGTCGATATATCTGATCTAAACACCATGATTCTTTCATCAATAACTTCTGCTATAATAGTTCTAGCTTTTGCTATAATTCTATTAGCAGTAATAGAACTTAAACTTTCCTCCTAAATTAGCTATTGTAAAAAATTTTCTCTTTAAAGACAAAAACATTAATAAACTTGATAAAAATCCACTGTAAATGCGCTCCGGTGGTGTAGTCCGGTCAAGCATGTCGGCCTTTCGAGCCGTAGATCCCGGGTTCAAATCCCGGCCGGAGCATATACTTCTAAAAATCAGATAGAAAACATTATTCAATTATTAGTTAGTGTTAAAACTTTATGTAGGCTAAAATTTAATCCTTAACAAGAGCTGACATGCTTACATCAAATAGGGCGTTATATGAGAGGGCTGTTAAAGTTATTCCTGCCGGTGTAACTAGACCTTTTAGGTTTTTTGAACCATATCCCTTCTATGCTAGAAGGGCTTACGGTTGTAGGCTTGTTGACGTTGAAGGTAACGAGTATGTGGACTACTGGATGGGTCATGGTGCCCTAGTTTTGGGTCATATGCCAAAATGTGTTGTTGACGCTGTAAAAGAGCAGCTTGATCTTGGATTCCATTTTGGTGTATGTAATGAGTGGGAGGTTAAGCTTGCCGAAGAAGTTTGTAAGCTTGTTCCAAGCGTTGAAATGATAAGATTCAACAATAGTGGTACAGAGGCAAACATGCATGCTATAAGGCTTGCGAGAGCCTATACTAAAAGGATGAAGGTTGGAAAGTTTGCTGGGCACTTTCACGGTGTTCTAGAACCACTTTATGTTGCAGTAAACTGGCCATGGGATGAACCAGAATCAGCTGGAATCGACCCTCTAGCAACAAAGAACACAGTAATACTGCCATTCAATGACCTCGACACATGCTCCAAAATAATAAAAAAAGAAGAGCTTGCATGCGTCTTCTTTGAACCAGTACAGGGTGCAGCGTGTGTTCCAGCTGAAAAAGAGTTTATCAAAGGACTAAGAGAAGTATGTGACCAGACAGGCACACTACTAATAGCTGACGAAGTTATAACAGGCTTCAGGCTTGCTCCTGGAGGAGGCCAAGAAGTTCTAGGCATAAAACCAGACCTAACAACATTCGGAAAAGCAATAGGCGGCGGAGAATTTCCAGTAGGCGCAGTAGGCGGAAGAAAAGACATAATGGAACTAATGGACCACACCAAACATCCTAAAAGATCAGAAAACGTTGCACAAGGGGGAACATACAGCGGCAACCCACTAGTAATGAGAGCAGGCTATGCGGCAATGCAAGAATATAAGAAGAAAGATGTTTATAATAGCATGAACAACTTAGGTGGAAGACTTAAAACTGGTCTCCAAGATATTCTAGAGAGAATTGGTATCGAAGGATATGTTGCTGGATTAGGTTCTATGGTAAAAATACATTTCCTAAAAGAAAAGGCTAAAAATGATGATTTGCAAACATTACTTTCTAAAGTGCACAAGGAAAGGGAGATAAAATATTTCTATCATCTGGTATCGAATAAGATTTTGGCTATGGCACCGGGCAAAGTACACTTTTTCATTTCATATCCTCATACAAGGGAAGATATAGACAATCTAATAACAGTGACTGAAAATTTTGTTAAATCAATAAAATAAATTGTTAATTGTCACCAATATTCTTACTCTTCTATTGACCTTTTTATTTTTTCTTGAAAGGACATAAACTTTCCATTTTCATAGAATGTTATCTTTGTTTCAATAGGAACATTTAGTCCTAAAGTCTTTAGAAGACTAAGCAACTGCCCACCTGTTATAACCTTAATTTCTTCAGCCTTAATCAAT
The DNA here is from genome assembly GCA_014361085.1 of Nitrososphaeria archaeon. GTDB lineage: Archaea > Thermoproteota > Nitrososphaeria > JACIWG01 > JACIWG01 > JACIWG01. The sequence goes on along the minus strand of JACIWG010000010.1, from coordinate 12,606 downwards.
TCTGCTAATTTTTCCTCAATAATTTTCATTTCCCTTGGATAAAGTTCCTCCGCCTTAATTAGAACCTCATCCCCCCTATCAACTAAATGTTCAAGAACAATTTCCCTCGCAGTCTTCTCCTTACTCTTTTCTTGCAATTTTTTAGCCAATTCTGCCATCTTCTTTGCTTTAAGCAATTTTAGTTCAATGTCTTCCTCCATACATCATCACCGGCTATGCTAACATTATAAAATATTTATCTATTGGCGATTGGCCTATATATGTTTAATGCATTATTCAATATTTATTCCAGATTCATTATTATATGAAGACACAAGTTTGAGGGATAAAACTATAAAACTTGGTATGATCGCAAGAGCCTGTGCCATTTTTAAAGTTGAAAGAATCTACATTTACACTGATGAAGCGGGTAAACATGAAGATGATTTTAAGTTAATGAAATTGATTCTCGAATACATTGAAGCTCCCCAATATTTAAGGAAAAAGCTTTTTCCAATACATCAAGGTTTGAAGGAAGCAGGCCTTTTGCCTCCATTAAGAACTCCTCATCATAAATCGTGGATTCCCTTAAAAGAACTTAAGGTAGGGGATGTGAGAGAAGGTGTGATTTTTAGGAAAGGAGGTTCTCTATGGGCTGATTTAGGGCTTGATTCGCCAATAAAATTTATTGGTTCTGCATATGAAGGTGAGCGCATAACATGCGTTATTGAGCAAACTGAACCCTATCCAACTTGTCGTAGAGCAAAAAGTGTTGAAGTTAAAGAATATTGGGGTTACAGAGTTCTAAGGGTGGGTTCTTTAGGTAAGGTTTTAAAAAGCGGTTTTAGTGGTCTAAAAATAATTACTTCTAGGCTAGGTCGTCCAATTAATGACCATTTCGAGGAAATCAAGTCTGCTATAAAGTCTTCTTCAAATGTTACTTTAATATTCGGTTCACCAAAAAGAGGTGTTTATGACATATTAAAGGACGAAAACTTAAGGCCTGAAGATGTAGGAGACTTTGTCATCAATTTTGTGCCTTCACAGGGTACCGCTACCATTAGAACTGAAGAAGCAGTATTCATTGTCCTCTCAGTAATAAACTTTATTAACCTAGTCTCCCAAAATATACCAAGCAAGGTATAAAATTTTTATCACTTGTCCAGTTAAAGGTCAACAGTTTGTGATTAAAAAGGTAAAGCTTTAAAAATGGTATTTCTTTTGGTAAAGTACGCAAGTGACCTGATTTGGGCCATAGGAAAAAAAGTGCTCCTAGACGGGGGTCCCTAGCCTTTCGCCCTAGAGTTAGGGCTGGTGATATAGTCCCGCGTGTTAGATATTGGGGTTATACTGATAGCCCCAAGCCTACTTTACTTGGCTTTATAGGATTTAAGGCAGGTATGATGCATACTATCGTTTCTGGAGAAAACCCGCGTTCTCCAACATTTGGGAAACCAGTTTTTAGAGCTTCAACTGTTTTAGTATGTCCCCCTATCAGAATTTGTGGGATCAGATTATATGGAGAAAGTGTTAAAGGTGAATTTGCCCTTACTGAAGTATACTATGATAAACTTCCTAAGATTTATGAACGTGCTTTACCTAAAGGCTATTTAGAGAAAAAGTATGATTTAAAAGTCTTAGATAATTTTGTGGAAAATGTGAAGCGTGTAGTTGCAGTTGTTGGCGCAGAACCTTCAGAAGCCAAGCTTCCTAGAAAAAAGCCAATTATTTTAGAAGTTGAAGTTGGTGGAGGTAAATCAATTAAAGATAGGCTTGAGTATGCAAAGTCTATTTTAGGTTCAACTGTAAAAGTAAGGGATGTTTTTAAAGTCGGAGACTTTGTTGACACAATCGGTATAACAAAAGGCAAAGGTTTTCAGGGACCAGTTAAAAGATTTGGTATAAAAAGAAAGCAGCATAAATCTAGAAAGAGTGTTAGAGCTGTAGGTTGTCTAGGTGCATGGCATCCTGCAGCGGTAACTTATACCGTTCCAAGAGCAGGGCAGATGGGTTTTCATCAAAGAACAGAATATAATAAAAAAATTCTAATATGTGCATCTACTGATGAAAACACACTTTTTAATCCACCAGGTGGCTTCAAACATTTCGGTATTGTAAAAGGTGACTATATAGTTATTGATGGTAACGTGCAAGGTCCACCAAAGCGTCCTATAGTCTTGCGCTTTGCTGTAAGAAAGAAAGAGGAAAAGCCTACTCCTCCAAAGATTATCTATACAAGTGTCACTCCAGTTACTGTTAAAAGTGGTTGAGTATGAGTATGGTTCCAGTTTATGGTCTAGATGGTTCAGAAAAATCACAAATAATTCTTCCAAAAATTTTTAGTTTACCCTATAGACCTGATGTAATCCAAAGAGTTTATGTGGCCATGTGGACTCATAGGCTCCAGCCAAAAGGCCGTGATCCCTTGGCTGGTGAACGAACGTCAGCACAATCTTGGCAAACTGGGCATGGTGTTGCTAGAGTTCCACGTGTTAAAGGAGAAAGGTACAGTAGAGCAGGTATGGCTGCCGGTGTTGCTGGTGTCGTTAAAGGTAGAATCGCTCATCCGCCAAAGGCTGAAAAGAAGATCTACAAAAGAGTGAATAAGAAAGAACGACTTTTAGCATTAGCTTCAGCAATAGCGGCTACCTCCTTAAGGAATATTGTTGAAGAAAGAGGTCATAGGGTTCAAAATGTTCCTACCTTGCCATTTATTGTATCATCCGAGTTTGAGAATGTTTCAAAAGTCAAGGATGTTATAAATGCTTTCAAACTTTGGGGTATTGAAGAAGAATTAAAACGTATAAGACGTGGCATTAAAAGACGGAGTGGAAAAGCTGAAAGACGGGGGCGAACAAAGTATGTTCCAGTAGGTCCTCTCATAGTAACTTCTAATTTAAATAGTAGGCTAAAGGATATTGCAGAAAATATTCCAGGAATAGACGTTGTTGACGTTAATTCACTTTCTGTGCTCGACCTTGTTCCAGGTGGTCATCCTATTAGATTTGTTATTTGGACAGAAGATGCGATACGAGTATTGGATGAAAAATTTAGAGGTGTACTTTCATGAATCAGTCGGAAGCCATAAAGATAATAAAATATCCTCATGTAACAGAAAAGACATCAATGCTTATTACAAAAAATAATACTCTTACATTTATAGTGGACAACAAGGCCAATAAAAGTAAAATAAAACAGGCTGTAGAAACACTTTACAATGTTAAAGTTGATAAAGTTAATGTTTTAATATGCAAGGATGGGAAAAAAGCTTATGTTCGCCTTTCTAAAGAATATTCAGCGCCAGAATTGGCCTCTAAAATTGGTATAATGTGAGCGTGAAAGCTATGGGCAAATCACTTATCCAACAAAGAAGAGGATTAGGACATATACAGTATCTCGCTCCAAAGAAAGGTAAAATTTCTCCAGTCACTTATCCACCATTAAGTGAAGAGAAGTTGGTAGGCGTTGTTGAGAGAATATTGCATGAAAGAGGAAGAATAGCTCCTCTCGCTCAGATAAAAGTTGGGCACACTCACTACTATCTTCCTGCTGTAAGGGGTATAGAAGTTGGCTCAACAATAGAGTTTGGGCCAAATGCTGCTCAGAAAAATGGTAATGTACTTATGTTAAAAGATATAAGTGAAGGATCAGTTATATGTAACATAGAAAAGTGTCCAGGAGATGGTGGAAAATTAGTAAGAGCAGCGGGCTCATCAGCAATACTTTTCTCACAAACCGCAGAAGGTAGCATAGTTAAGTTACCGAGTGGAAAAATGGTTTTAATGAATGGGCGGTGTAGAGCAACTATAGGGGTTATTGCAGGCGGAGGATTTGGAGAAAAGCCTCTACTAAAAGCAGGCGCTAGCTTTCATAAGATGAAAGCTAAGAGAAAACTTTATCCGCGTGTTAGGGGTGTTGCAATGGCTGTTGTACATCACCCATTCGGAGGTGGTCGACATCAACATCCAGGCAAGTCTACATCAACTTCAAGGAACGCTCCTCCAGGTAGAAAAGTTGGTCATATTGCGCCAAGAAAAACTGGTAGAAAACGTGTTAGAAAAACATTGGAGGTGAAGTAGAATGGTCAAAGAATTCAAATATAGAGGATATACACTGGAACAATTGCAGACAATGTCCTATGAAACTTTTATATCACTCCTTCCTTCGAGAATGCGTCGCTCGCTCAATAGAGGCCTTAGTAGAGATAAAATGAAGCTTTTAGAGGAAGTTCGAAAGCTCAAAGATGGTTTAATAAAGGGGCCGATAAAGACGCATGCAAGAGATATGATAATACTTCCAATAATGGTTGGACTTACTGTGCACGTTCATAATGGTAAAGAGTTTGTTCCAGTCGAAATAAAACCAGAAATGATAGGCCATTACTTGGGCGAATTTGCTATCACAAATAAAAAAGTTGTACATGGTACACCAGGTATTGGTGCATCACGTTCAAGTCTCTATGTTCCACTTAAATAAATTCTTTTCATAATATAAGTCTCCACTCGCCGCACAACTGTAATTGATAGAAAACCTTTTCTCTAAGCTAACAATATAAATCTAAACTTCCTTTATTATTTCAAATAGCATAAATCGTTTATTGTTATGAAAAATCTTTACATTAAAGTATTTATTCTATTAAATTTGGGGTTAATTTACTCGGTGTCATAGTTTGCCTAGGTTCGGATACAGTTTCCAGGTAGAGGATCCACTACTCTATGTTAGAGCTAGTGCTAGGGAGGTTAATATTTCACCAAAGCATGCTAGAGAAATCTGTGCTGCAATAAAAGGTTTAACCCTTTCTAAGGCAAGAAAGCTGCTTGAGGACGTTATCGAGAAAAAGGTTGCAATACCATATAGAAGATATCATCGGAAAGTTCCCCACAAATCTTCTACTAAAGGTTATCCCGCAGGCGGTTATCCTGTTAAAGCATCTAAGGTCTTTCTTAAACTTTTAGATAATTTAGAAAATAATGCATCATTTAAAGGTCTAAATATTGAAAAGGTTGTTATAGTGCATGCTAGTGCATATAAGGGTATCGTCATAAAAGATTATGTTCCACGGGCTTTCGGCCGTTCTTCTCCAAACTTTCATGTACTAGTTCATATAGAGCTTATTGGAAGGGAGGTATCGTAGGAATATGTCAACTCAAATAGAACGTTCACCTGTCAAGAAAATATTGAGTAAGCAATTGATGTTTGCCTATTTAGATGAATTTTTAGAAGAAACTCTAAAGGATGCAGGGTATGGTGGAGTAGAAATTTCTGAGGGGCCATTAGGTGTTCGGTTGACAATATATGTTACCCGACCAGGCCTTGTTATTGGCAGAAAAGGTATGGGCATAAAAGATTTAACTGATAAACTTGCTTCAAAATTTAATCTTGATAACGTCCAAATTTCTGTAGCAGAAATCGAAGTTCCTGAACTTAATCCAAGAGTTGTTTGCGAGCGTATTGCTAGTTCAATGGAAAAGGGCACACCATTCAGGAGAACCGCTGTCTGGGCTCTTAATCAAATAATGAATGCAGGCGCCTTTGGTGCAGAAATTATAATTTCCGGTAAAATTAGGAGTGAACGTGCCCATTATCAAAAATTTGTTGCCGGTGTTGTACCAAAAAGTGGTGAAGTCTCGCGTGTTGCTGTTTTAAAGGCTACCAAAAGTGTGCTTTTGAAGGCAGGTCTATTTGGTATTAAGGTTAAAATAGCATTAAAAGAAAAGATTGTTCCAGAATATGTTTTAAAGGAAGAGAGTGAATTTAAGGAGGGTGAATCTGTTGAAGGTGCTAAAAATGAAGGACCTGCTTAATCTCCCGATGGATGAGCTAGATAAACGTATTCTTGAGCTAAGAAGTGAATATCATAGACTTAAGGGTTTATCTAGACGTGGTTTACTTAAAAAAGAAACTGGTGCAATAAAAAGTATAAGAAGAAATATTGCAAGACTTGAAACCGCAAAAAGGTTGAAGCAATTGAATTTAGTCAAAGGTGGAAGTTAAAATGATAACGCAAAATAACATATTTTATCATGAACTAATATGTTTGCAAACAAAAGTTGTCGATTCTAGAATAAAGAATTTAGTAGGACTAAGTGGGAAAGTTGTTATGGAAACAAAAAACATGTTATATATTGATGATGGGACAAAGGTTCGTGCTGTACCTAAAAAGGTAAGTGTATTCGAATTCATCTTGCCATCAGGATCCTCAATAAAACTATCCGGTGTTTCGATTGTGGGTAGACCTGAAAGTCGATTGTCTAAAATGAGGTGATCATGTTGAAAAATATTGGATTACCAGTTAAGCCTCCTGAAAGAGTATGTAATGATCCACTTTGTCCATTCCATGGCCATCTGCCTGTTAGAGGGGTCCTTCAAGAAGGGAAAGTAGTAAGCTGCAAAGCTAAAAATATGGTTGTAATTGAAAAAGAGCTTATTCGTTTTTCTAAAAAATATAATCGATATTATAGGGTCAGAAAGAAAATCCATGCTAGGCTCCCTGAATGTATCCAAGTCCAACCTGGAGATAATGTTTTACTAGCCGAATGTAGACCACTATCAAAAACAGTTTCTTTTGTCATAGTAGAAAATAGAGGTGGGCGCTGATGTCCACAAAATCTAGGGCTGTTTCTGCAAAAGGTGCACAAGAATTTAAACCTTACATAACCCGCGCTATTCCTGTAAATGCAGTAATAAATTGTGCAGATAATACAGGTGCAAAGACATTAAAGGTTGTCCAAGTTCTACAGTATAAAGGAAGATTAAGAAGACTTCCAGCAGCCTCTGTTGGTGATAAAATTAATGTTGTTGTTAAAAAGGGTCCACCTGACATGAGAAAGCAAGTTTTCCCCGCTGTTGTTATAAGACAAAGATATCCTATAAGGAGAATTTCAGGTGTCCGAATATCTTTTGAAGACAATGCTGCTGTATTAATAACGCCTGAAGGTGAAGTTAAAGGTACTGAAATAAAGGGGCCAGTAGCTTCAGAGGCTGCTGAAAGATGGCCTAGAATCGCGAGTCTTTCGTCTATGATAATATGATGGTGACAGTTATGTCTTCTGTAAAACCTTCTAAAGTTAGAAAAAGAACATTGTATGCGCCATGGCATATTAAGAATAAAATGTTAAATGCTCGTTTATCTGATGAGCTGCGTTCAAAGTATGGAATAAAAACTGTACGTGTTAGAAAGGGTGATTCTGTTAAAATAGTCAGAGGAGAATATGCAGGAGTTGAGGGTAAAGTGACTTCAGTTAATATTAAAACTGGACGAATTACTGTTGAAGGTGTTTTTAGAGAAAATGTTAAAGGAGAACAGATTCCTGTTAAAATACACGCATCCAAAGTGATCATTACCTCATTAAATCTTGATGATAAACTAAGAAAAGAAAGGCTTGAATCGAAAATTGGTAAGGTGGAGGTTGTTAAGTAATGGGTAGTATGGGTTCCTCAAGGCATATGAAAAGAAGTGCTGCCCCCTCCTTCTGGAAAATTCCTCGAAAACTTGGACAGTTTGTTGTTAAACCATCTCCTGGGCCTCATCCCATTAGTGAAAGCTATTCACTAGCAATTCTTTTAAGAGATGTCTTAAAAGTTGTAAAGAATATGAGGGAAGCAAGGTATGTTATAAATTCTGGAAAAATTCTTGTTGATGGTGTTGTCAGGATGGACAAAAAATTTCCTGTAGGGTTAATGGACGTAATACATATTCCTTCTATGAATAAATTTTATCGTATGCTTCCTTCCAAAAAGGCGATGCTTTTCCCAAAAGAAATAGACTCTGAGTCTGCAAAACTTAAACTGTGTAAAGTAAAGTCTAAGAACAAGGTTAAATCAAATAAATTTTCTTATGGCCTACACGATGGTCGAACCATTTTATCTAAAGAAGATCTCGGTCTAAATGTAGGTGATAGTGTTCTCATCACGATTCCGGAAGGCAAGCTTGTCGATAAGGTTAAACTGGAAAAAGGTTCGCTTGTTTTATTCTTGAAAGGTAAGCATATTGGCAAAATTGGAACCGTAAATGATTTGGTAAAAGGAACCTTTTCTACAGAAAAATCTGCTGAAGTTTATGTGGAAGGGGAAACAGTTCGGGTTCCATTGCGTGTACTTTTAGTGGTGGGAAAAGATAAACCTCTATTGCCTGTTGAAGTAGGTGAGTAATTATGTCAATTCAAGTTATTGAAAATCCGATGAAAAGAATCTTTGTTCATAAGGTGGTTTTAAATATTGGTGTTGGCCGCTCAGGGGAAGCTGTTGAAAAGGCTAGGAATGTCCTAAAACAGATTAGCGGTCAAGAACCAACATTAACCTATGCAAAGAAGACGATAAGAGACTTTGGCATAAGAAAGGGTGAGGCAATAGGTGTTAAAGTAACTTTGATGAAAAAAAGGGCTGTAGATGTTTTAAAGAAGCTTTTGCTTGCAAAGGGTCTTAAACTTTCATCTTCATCATTTGATAATGAAGGCAATGTCTCATTTGGAATTAAAGAACATATTGAAATACCTGGTATAAAATATGATCCTGAGCTAGGAATTTTTGGGTTAGATGTTTGTATAAAGTTGGAGCGTCCTGGATATAGAATTGAAAGGAGAAGACGTTGTCCTTCAAAAGTGGGTAAATCGCATAGGGTTACTAAGGAAGATGCCATAAAGTTTATGAAAGAAATGTTTAGTGTGGAGGTGGTCTAGTTGGCTAAGATAAGGCATGGTAAGCCAAGAAAGTTTGGAAAGGGCTCAAGAATTTGCAGAAGATGCGGTGCATATGGTCCAGTAATACAAATGTACAATCTATTCTACTGTCGCCAATGTTTTAGGGAAATTGCTGAAAAGCTTGGTTTCAGAAAATATGAGTAGGTGAAAAATTTATGCCGGCAAAAAACGTTCTAGCAAACCTTTTCACAACAATATATAATAATGAGTTAAGGAGAAAAAAAGAATGTATAGTTTACCCTACTTCAAATTTGGCTAGAGAAGTTCTGAGAATACTTCAGAAATATGGCTATGTAGGTGAATTTGAGCAAATTGATGACGGGAGAGGTGGAAAGTTTAGAATCCAGCTTCTTGGAAGAATAGTAAAGTGCGGTGTTATATCTCCAAGATTTAGTGTCAAAAAGAACGAATATGACTTTTGGGAAAGAAGGTATCTTCCAGCATTTAATTATGGAATACTAATTGTAACAACTCCACAAGGTGTGATGTCACAGATTGAAGCCAAGGAGAAGGGTTTAGGGGGAAAACTTTTAGGATATGTATATTAAGGTGTTTGCTCATGGCTGAACAGATAATTCAAGTGCCTGAAAATCTTTCCATAAAATTTGAAAATAATATACTGTACGTTAGAGGGCCACTAGGTCAAGTGAGTAAAGATTTTTCTAAAATAAAGGTTAACATATCTGTCAACTCTAATAAGATAAAATTAGCCTCATATAGTGATAAGCGGAAAGATGTGGCAGTTCTCGGTACAGCTGCATCAATAATAAAGAATATGTTTGTGGGAGTAACAAGGGGGTACACTTACAAACTTAAAATTGTTTCAGCACATTTTCCAGTATCAATTAAAGTTAAAGGCAAAGAAGTTCATATTGAAAACTTTTATGGTGAAAAGCATCCTAGAATTGCAAAGATTGTTGGTAACTGTCAAGTAACTGTTGAAGGTGACGATGTTATAGTTAAAGGAATATCAAAGGAAGATGTGGGCCAAACGGCTGCAAACATTGAAAAAGCAACAGTTGTCAAGCGTAAAGATCAACGGGTTTTCTTGGATGGTGTGTATCTTTATGAGCGAAGCTAGCTTGAAAAAGAATGTTGAAAAAAGGAGGAAGCCTGATTTCATTAGACCTGAGTCTTGGAGATATGTTCGCATAAAACCAAATTGGAGACGACCAAAGGGAATAGACCATAAAGTGAGGAAAGAGTATAAAGGCTGGCCTGCTAGGGTAAAAGTAGGATATGGTTCCCCCAAAGAAACTAGAGGTCTCCATCCGTCAGGTTTCAAGGAAGTTATTATCCATAATGTGCAAGAGCTTCTAAAGCTAGATCCTAAAACTGAAGCTGCAAAAATTGCTCACACAGTTGGAACCAAAAAAAGAATCGAAATATTTGAGAAGGCAAAAGAGCTCGGTATACATGTATTAAATCCTGTGAGGTTGAAGAGAAATGAATCTTAGAAGTAAAAAAGAATTAGTGGCCAGAACATTGGGTGTGGGTGTATCAAGAATAAAACTTATGCCGGAAGCAGCGGAACGTATAAGTGATGCCATAACAAGGGATGAGATACGTTCACTTGTTAAAGAGAAGGCTATAATTGTACTTCAAAAAAGGGGTGTTTCGAGGGCTAGAGTAAAAAAAGATAAACGTTCTGGACCTGGTTCCAGGAAAGGCTCAAAAGGTGCTAGACAAGGTAAAAAAGAAGTTTGGGTGAAAAAGGTAAGGGCTTTGAGGCGTCATCTTAAATATCTTTTGGAGCATGGAATAATAAGTAAGGAAAACTATAAGAAACTCTATCGTTGGGTTAAAGGAGGTCAAATTAGAACCATCAAAAGACTTGACGAGGTCGCTAAAGAATTAGGTAGAAGAGGTGAATAAAATTGGCTAAACAGTATATTCAAATTTTTAGACGGAGACGCGAAGGGAAAACAAATTATCATGTAAGGAAAAAAATTCTTTTAAGTAAACTTCCATTCCTTGTAATCCGAATAGCGAACAAAAATGCTATGCTTCAACTTGTTAAAGCTGAAATTGAAGGCGACAAAGTTATATCATCTGTTCATACCAAACAACTTCAAAAGTTTGGTTGGCCATTTTCAAGAAAGAATACTCCCGCATGTTATCTGGCTGGTTTAATGCTTGGATTAAGAGCTAAGGATAAGATTAATTCAGACATAATTGTTTACATGGGTATTTCACCATACATTAGTGGAACAAGAGCAACCGCTGTAATCAAAGGGTTACTAGATTCAGGTTTGAACGTTAGAGTCAACCCTGAAACTCTCCCTGATGAAGAAAGGATAAGAGGTGAACATATAGCAGAATATGCAAAAAAGCTTAAAGCTACTGACCCCTCACTTTATAATAAGAGGTTCTCAAACTATATTAGAGAGGGCTTTAATGTTGAAGATATGCCTAAAATTTTTGAGGAAATTAAGCAAAAGATAATTGCGAATGGAGGTTGGCCAAAATGAGTTCACAAGAGAGTGGAAAAGACACTTTAAAATCGTGGTTTCCAAGAACAAGGTTAGGCAAACTTGTAGCTGAAGGAAAAATAACAGACTTATATGAAGTGTTTGAGCAAGGTTACAAAATCAAGGAACCCGAAATAGTTAAAAGTTTAGTAAGCGGTCTCACTACAGAAGTGGTCGGCGTTACTGTTGTACAAAAACAAACTGATGCTGGCGAAATCACAAAATTTAGAGTCGTATTAGCAATAGGTAATAGTAATGGGTGGTTTGGAGTAGGTTCAGGTAAGGCATCAACAATGCGTGTAGCAGTAGATAAAGCTACAAATGATGCATTACTAAAAGTTATTCCAGTAACATTAGGTTGTGGTAGTTGGGAATGCAGATGTAATCAACCACATTCAATTCCATATAAAGTTGCGGGCAAATGTGGAAGTGTTAGAATCGAACTTATACCTGGTCCAAGAGGTCTTGGACTGGTTGCAGGAGAAAATATTAAAAAACTGCTTTCCCTTGCAGGAGTGAAAGATGCTTGGACAAGAACATATGGTGCGACTAGCACTTATCCCTCTATAGCCTATGCTGTTTATGATGCCCTAAGAAATCTTCATAATTTTGTTAAGAGGTGAAATTTTTGAGCCAACTGCTAGTGATTAGAATAAGAGGCACTATAAACGTAAGATACGATGTAAAGAGAACGCTTGAACTTTTGAGGTTAAAGAGAAGATATAGTGCAACTATAGTGCCAAAAAATGAATACTATTTAGGAATGTTACATAAAGCCAAAGACCATATTATGTGGGGTGAAATTGATTTTGAAACCGCAAAACAACTTTTACTAAAGAGAGGTAAAACTGTAGGAGGTAGAAGAGTAGACGATTCAATCGCAAAACTTGAAGGATTCGATAATTTGGACGAGCTTGTTAAAGCAATATTGGATGGTAGTAAAAAATTTTCTGAACTAAAAATAATTAAACCCTACTTTAATCTTGCTCCACCAAAAGGTGGATTTAAAAGGTCAACCAAAAAACCCTATCAACAGAAGGGTGTTTTAGGTGAAAATAAGGAAATATTATCAATTGTTGCAAGAATGATATAAATTTTTAGGGTAAGATAAACATGGTGGATAAAAACGATAAAAAGAAGAAATGGTTTGATGTGTTCGATGAATTTGAAAAAAAGTTTGATGAACTTCTAGATGAAATGTCAAAATACATTGATACTATTGACTTGGAGAAGGAAAAAAATAATGTCGAAGGTCCTTACGTATACGGTTTCTCATTTATAATAGGTCCTGACGGTAAACCGGAAATTGGAAAATTTGGTCATATAAGATCATCTTACACTAAAAACAAGAATAATCTAAGAGTACCTCTTACAGACATGATTGAAAGAGAAAAAGATCTAATTGTAATAGTTGAACTTCCTGGTGTGGAAAAGGAAAACATACGTATCTCTGCAAA
>JACIWG010000001.1:31937-45542 GCA_014361085.1 Nitrososphaeria archaeon | reverse complement strand
CGTGAACTACATCAAAACCCTCCACAAAAGTTAATGGTTGGTGAAGAATTAAGGCTAATCCCATTATATCCGCCTGAAGGTGTTTTAGACAGGTATGGCGTAGACTATTACAAGGATTTGAGTAAACATGATAGAGGTGAATGGATTTCAAATAATAGGAGAGTTGGTAGGGTTAGGGTTGTGAAGAAGGGTAACTTTTGGCATTCGAAGATAAAAATTGTTGGTAAAGGTAGGATAGAGATAAAATATAGGATCCGCCTTAACCCGAATGATTTTATCGAAACAGCTCCATTCGTTTTAGAGGTACAGTAGGGTGTAACATTTGAGTTTAGAAAAAAATTTTAAACTTTATCTTGATTTTAGTAGAAGAAGATTTGTTAGAGGAGAATCTATTCCAGTAAAAGTATGTCTAGAAAATGTTAGTGAGAAAAACTTTCTACTTGACGAGCTAGAACCCTTATCAGATTCCCTCTATTTTAGAATTTTGGGAAAAACAGGCTTTAAGGGTTCATTTTCAATGCGAAGTTGGCTTTCACGAGAAGGAAAAGTACTGCATCCATATGAAACAAAAACTTTCATGTTGGATGCTAAAGGCAAAAAGTGCCTAGAATTAGATCTGATAAAAATTTTAGGCGAACTACCTGAAGACCTTTACAAGATAAAGGCAACATACACTTCACATGGAATACTTTTTATTGACTCAAATATTGTGCAGGTAAAGATTGTACCCTCAAACCCAGTATACATTTCATCGCCAAGAGATTATTTAAGATATGATTGTGATCCAATATATAGTGTTTGGATAAGTAGACAGGAAGAAGGATATTTCCTATATTTTATGAAGAACAGTCCAAACTTTCCAAAAAACATATGGTACAATAAACGTGTTACAAGATTAGATAAACCCTGTGAAGCATATGCTGCTTTACCTGAAAACTATGATCAGCAAAAAAATTGTATAGTTTGGAGTGAAAAAAATGTTATCTTTAGATGTGTTGTAGAAGACGAAAAGTTTTCTATAGAAGATTTCAAGCTACCCTTCCAAGTCGACAGCATACTTGAGCCCCAATTTTTCTGCGAAGACGGAACCTTGATAACTTTAGCATACAGTTTTGTGGAAGATCATTCAACAATATACTTGATTATAATAGAAGGAGATGGAAGTGTTCAAACAAGGTGCTTGAAAACATTTAAGGGAAGATTAGATGAATACACTCTTGTCTTTGATGAAAGAACAAGAGCACACCTAGTTTATACGATAAGAGGAAGCAATGAATGCTATTATATTGAAATTTTTGGCGAAAACTTGGAAAAGGAGAGAGAGCAAATGCTTTTTAGGAGCAGAAGCCAATGCTTTGCACTACAACTTTCAAACAATTGTTTAGATGAAAGTGGAGAAAGGATCTTAGCACTACACTATCTAACATTAGAAGATGACAGGTTAAATGCTCACATACTAAATGTTAACAGTAAGGCTGAAGTAAAAAACATTTTTCTTCCAATTAGGAAAGAGCTTGAGTTAAAATGTATAGACGTGATTTTAGACGAAAACTGTTCACCTCATCATCTTTTCCAAGATAAAAATGGTATACTATGGTATCAGCCTGCAGAAGGGGGAATGATAAGGGCTTCAGAAGAAAATGAAGTATGTCCTGGAAACATAGATTTTCCAAAACTGATTCTATCATCAAGTCTAAGCAGACATCATGGAATATTCATTAGATATGTTAAGGATAAAAAAAATTTTGTGTACAAGAAGTTGGAGGACCTTTAATCTTCAGCCTCGATTCTCGGCCGCGTTAGGAGCCTATAGTCTTCAACCTTAGGCTTTTCAAGCCGCTTCTCCCTTCCCTCTTCAGATATTGGAGGCTTAGGTATCGGAACACCCATGTCTCCGATAAAAACCTTTCCAACTGCAACAACCTTTCCAACGGGAAGGTCGACTGGATCATTACATGTTATTGCAGTGTCACCGTTTCTTGCAGCAGGCTTACCGTTTATGAAAACACCCATGCTCCCTACAAGAATTGTACCCTTATTTTTTGGAGGAACCTGAAATGATACACCGCCAACTGGAGTGTGTGGTGGAGTGTTTGTGGCAGTGCTTCCAACTGTTGCAGCAGGCTTACCTTCAATAAAAACATTATTGCTCAAGTTACCATCTATTATACCATTAAATGGAAGAGGCGTAGGCGTTGGCACAAGCCCGGTTGCAGAGGGAACCATAACTATGTGAATGTCCTGGGCTACTATTTTGTCACCCTGCTTAGCTGCTGGCTGACCCACTTTTCTCGTCCACCTTAGGCTGTGCTGCACCACATTTTGGACAGAATGATGCAACTATGTTTATTACAGAACCACAGTTTGGACAGACTTTCGTGTCCGGGCCTCCCGCTGGCTGTTTACCGCATTTTGGACACGATACTGCATCCTCTGGCATAGCACTTCCACAGTGCATACAGTATCTTTTTGCTGGAGGTGGAGGGGGTGGAGGCTTCTTTCTCAATAGGAAGAAGGCTAATGCAGCAAATACTGCTATCAAGACTACTGCAATTATTATGATTGTTGTAGTATCCATTCCCCCTGACGGTTGAGTTGATGTAGTGGTCGGAGTAGAAGTTGAAGTTGGTGGAGATGTTGTTGTAGGAGACGGTTGAGTAGTGGTAGGCGTAGTTGTGGGTATAGTGGTTGTAGTCGAAGACGGAGTGGTTGTGGGTGTTGTGGTTGTTGGCGATGTGGTTGTTGGTGATGTCGTTGTAGAGGGGGAAGTGGTTGAAGTTGTTGAAACTTGAATTACTTTTACTGTGAATTTTACACCTTTTTTTATTGTCCCGTCTGTTGCGTTTATGAACATTATGTATTGGCCTGCTGCAACTGTCTTTGCAACTGAGACAAAGGCTGTCGTACTTATGTTACTGTTTACTGGTGGTGTAAGTTTACTTAGGGCAAAACTGATTGTGATTCCTGCTGGAACATTTGAAGTGTACAGTGATACTGTTTTATTGTATCCGAAATATGATCCTACTGTTACAGTGACTGTAACCTGTTGACCCTGCTCTAATGTAACATTTGTTGGGTTAACGTAGAGGCTATAAAACGGTAAAAACGTTATTGTTGGTAAAGTTGTTATAGGTGGTAAAGTTGTAAATGTGACCTGTGGCGATATTATGTTATATAGTGCAAAGGTAGGTGAATTTAATAATATCAAGAGAATAATTAGTGAAATTATTAGAGGAGTTAGTAATTTTTTAATTTTTGGATTTTGCATCATACGTTATTTTAGAGACCCTCTTATATACTTAACGGTTATAATTTTTTTAAAAATTTTTTAAAAAAATTACCGCTAAATTTAATTGCTCTTGAACATATGGGTTTTTGAACAAGGATGCCCATTTCCAAGGACGATGTTGAGGAGGTTGTCAGAAGATATGATTTCAGAAACATTACCGTAGGCGTGATTGGATCACATTCCGCTGAAGAAGTTGGTTCAGCTGCGAAAGCGTTCGGGTTTAAGACGGTTGTAGTATGCCAGAAGGGTAGAGAAGACTTGTATGCCCACTACAATAGACACTTGTTTGATAAGGTAATAGTTTTAGAAAAGTTTTCAGACATCGTTGACGAAAGTGTACAGGAGAGGCTTAGAGGTTTTAACACCATCTTTTTACCCAACCGTTCTCTAACAGTATATGTTGGCTACAAAAATCTTGAAGAAAAGTTTCTTATCCCAATGTATGGGAACAGGTTTATGCTGAAGACTGAGGAAAGGAGGCTTGAGAGAAACCAGTATTGGCTTCTAGAAAAAGCAGGGGTTAGGACGCCTAAAAGGTTTTCTTCGCCTGAAGAAATTGATAGGCTTGTTATTGTAAAGGTTGCCCAGAAGGCTAAGCCTCTTGAAAGAGCATTTTTTACGGCAAAAAATGCTGTAGAATATTGGAGCAAGGCTGAAGAGTTAGCTAGAAAGGGTGTTATAAGTTTAGAGGGTTTGAAGGATGCTGTTATAGAAGAGTTTGTTCTTGGACCAAGATATAATGCGAACTTTCAAGCTTGGGCTCTAAAGGATGTGTTTGGGGAATTCGATTTCTTGGGCTTTGATGACAGAAGACAGGTTAACCTTTCAGGAATATTAAATTTGACTGCAAGAGAGCAGCTTGAACTTGATGTGCCAATAAAGAATGAGGAGATAGGCCACTATGGTTTAACAATGAGGGAGTCTCAGAAGCCTCTAGTCTACAGGGCTGCTGAAAACTTTTTGAAAGTTTGCTGTGAAGAGTATCCTCCGGGACTTGTTGGCCCCTTTGCACTCCAGGGTGCAGTAGCCTATGATCCAGAAGACCCTGAAGGCAGGAGGCTAGAGTTCTTTGTATTCGATGTTAGTCCAAGAATACCTGGCTCACCATGTGTTGGCCCAACATCTCCGGAAATGAGAAGACTTTACCTAAAATATCATGGAATGCTAAATGAGCTTGGGATAAGATTACATGCCTTCGAGTCCGTGCTAGACTTTTCTATGCTAGAAATATATTATGCAATGTTAAAGGGTAGGCTTGCTGATATAGTAACATAAGATTATTGCATTATTTTTTTAGACTTTGATTCTATCTATTCTGTCAACAAATATTGGTAGGTTGTCTAGGAAAACTATTTCCTCCACATTATACCATGGTCCCTCACGCCAGACAGCAGCCTTACAGACAATGTTTCCGCCAGCCTTTTCAACAAGCTTTACCAGAGCATCTATTGTTCCACCTGTCGAGATAACGTCGTCCAAAACACAGACCCTTTTACCTCTAACGTTTCCAACATCGTCTTCAGTCAATATTAGAGACTGCTTCTCTTTCGTTGTAATCGATTTAACTGACTCGATAATATATTTTCCCATGTAAGCTTTAGGCTTTTTCCTTGCGATAACATACCTTTTTAAACCAAGCCTTCTAGCAACCTCGTACGCTAAAGCTATGGACTTTGCTTCAGCCGTCACCAATATTTCTGGATCAAATTTTAAAATCTTCTTGGATAAGAGTTCAGCAGCCTTAGACACGAATTCAACGTCACCTAGCACGAGTGAGGCGTTGGAAGCTATCCAGACACCTTCATCAACTTTTACAACAGGCAATATTCTCTTTAAACCGTCAAGCTCAATTTCATAATATTTTTGGCCAGAAAATAATATTACATTCTCCATAAAATTTCACCATACAAAGACTTTTACAGTAAAAATAATTAGTATTATGGCCATAGAGGTTATCACAAGATAGTCTATGCTTTTAAGCTTTCCAACAGAATATCTTCGCCTATTATTTAGAGAAAAAGACTTAAGCTCCATCGCAAGCACAAGCTTTTCAGCATTTTCTATACTCCTTACAAGCAAGGGTAACACGACACTATTATAGTTCTTTATCCTGCTAACTAGAAAACCCTTATCAAGCTCCAAACCTCTAGAAGTTTGACCCTCCTTTATCGCAACATACTCGTCAGATATTGTGCTGATGTGTCTTAGAGAAAGGCCTAAAGTGAAAACAAGCTTGTATGGAAGCCTAAAGGAGGAGAGGGCGTTAACCAATTCAACAGGAGTAATGAATGAAACGAAGGCTAGAGAAAGTATTACAATAAGTAGGAGCCTAAATGTCATGAAGGCTCCTGTTAAAACACTTATTCCACCATTGTACCTGCATCCTAGGTCTTTTGCAGCTAAAGTGTTCATAGTCTCCACTTAAGTAAGCCTCTTCTCACCAAAGATGGTGCAACAGCCCGAACAACAATAGGTGTGCCAACAAGTATTGGCGGAAGATCACTCAATGCAAGCATCACACATGCTGGAATAAATGGGGCGACACCGAGACCCAGTCAAAGCCTATTGCAACAATTGGAACCATAATAACACCAGATATGAAGGAAACAACTGTCGCCTTAACAAGCCCCTTCGATGTAGAAGAATCTTCAGGCTTAACCAGTAGACCAGGTATGAGGCCTGTTAAGCCAACACCTACAAGGTCAAAGATTGGTGTTGCCGGATTAAAGTATCCGCCCAAAAGAGCCCAAAGAGTATTACCTATAGCACCAGACAGAAAGTCGATGATTGGACCAAAAAGTATACCAAAAACACATGGTAGGAAAGCTAGAACCCTCCAATGTATTGCACCAGGTATCAGGGGAATTGGTGCTGTAAGAAGAAATCCTACACCCGTTACTGCAGAAGTTATGGCAACATAGGCTACGGCAGCCAATGGGTCAACCTTAGACTTGGACAAACTCATACATATCCTAAAAAATTTTATAAATATTAATATTTTTTACAAGAATATGGAAAAAAATATGGGGGTGCAGCTACTTTGCTTCTACAATGATGCTGTCAGCCACACCATCTCCAATTACAGCTACAAGATACTTGTTTCCAAGAAGTACTGGAGAAGGCATGTCCCTTAAACGTAGCCCATATTCAAATACAAGTTTACCCTCATATTTTAGTTCAACTGACGAATTCTGTGTAAGCTTGTATCCTCTACTTACCATAAACATGCTTTTAGCATCTTCGCCCATGTTCTGCTTGTACCTTAGCTGTAGAGGCTGTAATGTTCCATCCTCTTTCACTAGAAATATTGCGGCACCGACAAAAATTTGTGGAATATACCCTCCTTCCCTTACAGGTGGAAGCATGTTTATTGGAGCTACTACAACGAGCCTGAGCATCACATCACCTTCGCCAGTATTTTTTACTTTGACAGAAAGTTTATCGTGAGAGATGTTGGCTGATTCTATTTCGATACTTGATGCATGCATTTGACGTAGTCTCTGCCACCAAAATCTATCTCTTAACATGAACTTGAAACCTGGTACATGCATGTGGTCACGTAGTTCCTCTAACCCTTCTTCGGGAACCGGATAACCTTTTGAGACAGCAGTTAATATGAAGTAGGGTTCATCAGCTGTACCCATGTTGAATACTGTAGGCTGTATGTCAACGATTATACCGTTTGAGCCTTCAGTAATTTCGAGACCACCGATTATGGTGACAGTAAGGTTTCCAGTGCGAACAAATGCAGTATAATTTATGCCATTATATTCTACTTTTGCACCTGTTATGTTAAATCTAATCAAGTTAATGTAGGTTCCGTTTTCGATTTCAATCGAGTCTAAAACTTGAGCTATGCCGTCAAGTGCTGTAAGATTAAGATTCACACCTCCAAACTCGGTCCAAATCCAGCCTTCTCCAACGTTAGGCCTATTATAGTGTATTCCAATTTTACTATAGTTTATGTATACTGCGGTAACACCTTCAGCTAACCTTGGAGGGTCAGTTAACAATATTGATAGAATACCCTTGCCTACAGTTGGAGAAGTTGTAGTATATGTTATTGTTGATGTTTGGGTCACAGTCCCTGTTGGAGAAGTAGTGTATGTTGAAGTGGGCTGTGTAACAGTTGAAGTTGTATACTGTGTTGTAGGTGATGTTATTGCTGTTTGCGATGTCGTAGATGTCTGTATCTGGTGAGGCGCTATTCCCGCGAACATGCTTGCTGCTATAATTATTATTGCAGCCGCTAATGCTATGAAGCCTGAAACGATTATGTTCTTTTTGCTGCTCATTTTACATCGGCACATATTATATTGTGCGGGGGATATAATAGAGCATTTTTGAACAGCCTGTTTAAAGAATTTTATGGCATGTTCAATTTTTTAAACAATCGTTTTCTAAGAAAATGGATATAAGATAATCTTTTTGAACAATAGCCTATATGAAAGACGACCTTGTCGAGTCAAAGCTTAAGGGTAACACTTTAAGAGTTTACATTTATGTTCTTAAAAGGAGGAGGGTTGGGGTTAGAGAAGTTCAACGTAGTCTTAGGCTTTCAAACCCTTCCCTGGCACTCTATCACCTGAACAAGCTCAAGGAACTTGGTCTAGTTAGGGAAGAAAATGGCGAATACGAGGTTGTCGATGAAGTTAAGGTTGATGTTATGAGAGACTTTCTGAGGTTTGGGACCCTGCTTGTTCCAAGGTTTGTGATGTACGCGGTCTTCTTCACCTTTTTCACAGTATATCTTGCCATAGTGTCTTTCCAATTTTATTCGTCAACAGCCATAGTCTACTGGTTTATAGCACTTCTCACACTTTCGACAGCAATATTCTGGTATGAGTCAATCTCTGCCTGGTATTCAGCACCCTCTTAATGATAAGCACACACTATATTAGAGACTAAATTTTTTTATTAAAATTAAGTGCTGAAAAGATTGTTACGGGCTCGGTGGGATTTGAACCCACGATCTCCAGCTCCGGAGGCTGACGCCTTATCCATACTTGGCCACGAGCCCATCCTATTTTTTACAATGTGATGTTTTAAAATTTTTATCTTATAGTATTGTTTAAGTTTTGGATGATACAGTCCTTACTTTATCCTTCTCTTGAAGAGGCTTCAGATTTTATTAATTCTGCCTTGAGAGTGAAGAATCTTGTTGTATGTTGTGGACTTTTTAGTGTCGAGTATGTTGGTAGAAGTTCTTCTACTCTAGGTGCTGGTGAAAGGATTTTGATTATCAAGGGTGATGGTTCTGTCCTTGTTCATAGGAGTAAGGGGTATGAGCCTGTGAATTGGCAGCCTAGCGGTTGTATAATAAGGTGTAGGGTTGAGGATGGTAAGATGATTCTCTTTTCTGAGCGTAGGCGTCCTAAGGAGTTTCTTAAGGCTGTTTTCGATAAGGTTTACATTATTTTTTCCACTAGCCTGGTTGATGAGGCAAAGTTTCTTATGGGCCCTTCTGAGGAAACATTTTACAGCATACTTTTTCAGCATCCAGAGTTTATTGAAAAAGGTTTGAGGTTGACTTCTAGACAGAAGCCTCTTTCTACAGGTGTTGTAGACTTTACTGGCATTGATGAAGGTGGAAATTATGTTTTTGTCGAGGTTAAGAGGCGTACTGCTGGCGTTGATGCTGTTAAGCAGCTTGATAGGTATATAAAAAGTCAGCCTACAAGGTTTCGAGGCATACTCTGTGCACCTTCAATCACCAAACAGGCACTATCTTTGCTTGAGAAAAAGGGATATTCTTTCAGAAAACTTGACCTTAATAGGATATCCAAGCTTTTGACAATTGAACCTTTTGAAGAAACCTTAGACAAACATTTTTAAAAAATTGTATGTAGAAAACTATTTCATGTTCAATCTTGAAAGGCTTGAAATTATTTCAGATTCTGTTACAAGTGTTGAAACTCCGAAGATTATGTTTTCTTTTTTAGAAATTTCTATAGCAAGTGGGTCAACCTGCTTTGGACCATGCAGTATAACCATTCTAGGCTTTATCTGTGAAACTCTTACTGCAACAATTGGTGAACGACCTAACCCAACCTTTGTGAAAACAAGAGCACGTTCGGAGTTGAATCCGAATATTTTTATGAAATCTAGGCCTGACATTGAAAGTATTGTCTTGATACTGTCTAGTACTGTGTAACCGTATATTGGTTTTTCTAAAAGCTCTTCCCCACCTAAAACATTCACTTTTAAGTTTTCCACAACAGCTTTTGCTTTAACTGGAGTATCATATTCTCCCATAGCCAGTATTGCTGACTCACTCGTTGGAGCATCAAGTTTTCCTAGAAGCCTATTCTTCTGCTGATCGAGTTCAACAAGAGCCTTAACATATTTTTTGACAAACGAGGTTCCAGGAGAACTTCTTCTACCACTCTCGTAGTCGCTTAAAACTGCTGGTGAAATATGAAGTTTTTTTGCCAGATCAACCTGCTTAATGTTCAACTTTTCCCTCCACATTTTCATGGACAAGCCTACGTTGTCGCTGAGAACAATATCGCCTATGATCCTCTTCAAGATTTCATCGTACTGTAATGACATATTTGTTAGTGTACATTTTAGGGTTAAAAAATTTAATGCTCAAACCTGTTAGCTAAAGTTTCAATATACTGGACTCGTGTTTTGAAAAAACGTTTTGTTTCACCCAAAGCTTGAAAGTTTGGTGAAGCTACCTTTATTAGACATGGTAAGTTTCCTGCAACCTTGCCTATAACAAGACAGTGTCTTGGAGGAAGCGTCCTAACCAAAGATTTTACTGTTTCAACATCCACCATAGAAGCCTTTGAAACCATTTCAAGATCGTTTGAGTTTATGAAATTGAATAGGAAGATGTTGTCAGCCTGCCTATATATTCCAACGGGTATAGCGTCAGGCTGGTTTGTGATAAAAGTTGTGAATACACCATAGTGTCTCATTCTAGTTATAAGGTCGTCCCAGTATGTTTCTCTAAGATAGAGGTGAGCTTCTTCTGCAAAAAGGAAGGTGGGTGGAATTTTATTTGATTCTAGAAGGTCACAGATTTTGTTTAGTACAGCTTCAACCACAATTCTTCTGGCTATTGGAGGCTTGTTTCCAAGCTGTATTATCATTACAAGGCCCTCCTTAAAGTGGTTGAAAGCGTCCTCGAACTTGAACGAATCTTCTATCGAGTCAGTGAAGAGTTTTGAGGCGAGTAGTGAATAGTATCTTGTCAACATAGCGTCCCTAACAAACTCGTTACATTTCCACGTCTGTATTGTTTCACCTAAAGCCTTTAATGTTAGACAACCTTTTGATTCTAGATCATCTAATATTCTGATAAATTCTCTTAATGTTACACCTGGAGTGTCAAGCACATTCTCTAATATGTTTATTAGTGTTCTTCTACCAACATATTTTATAGAGAATGTGAAGTTTTCTCCAGGCCTGAGAGTTAAAATTTTTTTAGAAACCTCGTTTTCACCACCATCTCTTCTTTTTCCGATTCCACCGTACTCGTTGTTTATGTCAAATACTATAATGTATGCACCGTTTTCAGCAAGCTTTGATACAAGAAGTTTTGAAAGATGAGATTTTCCAGACTCCTTTCTTCCCGTAATAATGTTTAGTTGGCCGTCAAGATTGTGTAAGCTTATACTGTATGGTTGGTCGTCTAACGTTTGGCCTATAACAATATTCAAGTCCATTTTACCTAAAACCTTAGAATATAGTTCGTTTACTGTAATCGTTTTAATTTTGGATGAAGCTCTTGAAGGCAGCCAGTTTATTGATGGCACAAAGGCTCCGTTTTCGAAGCAGCCTCTAATCTTGCATTTTAGAAAACGTAGGTCCATGAGCATGTAGGATAATGTTCCAATTTCTAGCGGATCATTTTCTATCGATGGTGTAGAAGATTTTATCACCTCATCTCTTACAATGTCCTCTAGAAAATTGTTGGAGTCAAGGTATGTTTCATCATAGACTTGTACAATCATCTCCTTTTTAACGTTCGGGTCTTCTATTAGAAGGTAGTCACCCTTCTTAACATCTTCACTTGGAAGAGCAAGTATTATTATTTCATCATCATTTTTTGAAACGATCCTCAAAATTTTTCAGCCTCCTTCAAAGTTTAGGCTATTCAAAAGCATTTTTCTAAGATTCTGTGCAGGAACTTGGATAATGTTAAGTGATTTTGTTATAGCACTTTTTACTGAAACCTCTTCAACCTTGTCGAAGACTGAAAGGTTGTGTGCCATAACAAGCGATTCAGGGTAACCGTATCTGAAGCTGTCGTTCCATAAAATTTTACCTAATATTGTGTCAACTTCAAATATTAGATCAAATGGTATGTCGACTCTGAAAGCGTACCCGTGTCTTTTGAACTTGACGATGAAGGCGTGGCCTTCAAGCCTTTCGACAACATCTTCTAGTATATGGTGGACGTCAACCTTTACTGGAGCATAGTTTAGAAGCTCTATATAGTTTGCAACCCTTTTAACAACTTTAAGCCTACTACTTTTAGATAAGCCTACAACAACATTACCATTTTCTAAAGAAATTTCAAGAATCTTCTTCAAAGAAATATCATCCAATTCAAGGGAGGTTGACTTAAGTGAGCCGTCAACCAATATAATACTATCTCTTAACATTGAAGAAAATTGTCTCAAAATTTCTCTTTCAAAAAATAGTCTGATGAGCTTTTTAGCGTACTCTGAATCTAATGCTACAAGTCTAACAACCTTTTCCCTTACAGCGTTTCCACGATAAATTTGCCTGATAACATCATCGTCAATGTACACAACATAGGGTCCAAAAGAATAGTAGTTTTTTGGCCTAGAACTTGAGTAAACGAAGACACCCAATTTAACAGAGTACAGGCTACCTTCCTCAGTTTCACCGATTGCTATACAAGAAGAGTCTATTCCAACAATGTTACAGTCCACCTTTACTGGCTCAAAAGGCTCAATTTGAAGCTGAAGTGGAGAATGGTTTATGGAAAATATTGGCTTAAGTTCACCACCACTTCTTTCGTGGAATATAACCTTTTTGCCGAAGACTCTTCTATAGTCTGTTAGATGGCCAATTATATTGCTTGAAAGACTTAATCCTGTTATCGGCGTCTGGTTGACAGGAACATTTATTTTGTTGTTCATGTTGAACAATATGGGTGGGCAGAAGGAGGATTTAAATGTTGCGCAACTTGAACAACAACAATATGGTGGTGTGTTTTGAACAATCTAGTTAAAATAAGGTTAAAGAGAGGAAGCTGGGAAGTTGAAGTAGAATGTGATGAGGAAAGGGTTGCTGAGGTTGTTTCAAAAGTTTTAGGAAGCTTTGAAGGCACTGTTCAAGGCTCATCTGTTCACGAGGGAAAGGATTTTGGTGGGGTAACATGCAGGGGGCTTCTTGAAAGGATGTGGAGGGAGGGCTGGTTTATGGTTTCAAGAAGGCTTTCTGAAGTCGATGAGGAGCTTGCTAGAAGGGGATATCATTATGATAGGTCAGCTATATCTCATGCTTTAACAGATCTTGTGAGGGAGGGTATTTTGACTAGGGAGGGTGAGCCTAGAAACTACCATTATGTCCAGAAGAAGCCTCCAGTATAGTTTTGATTTTCTTTAGGCTTTTACTTTCTTTTGCAGCTGCTGTCTTAGCCATTCTATGCCCATGGTTGTTATCTTGTAAGCGTTACCCTTTTCCATGGGTATTCTTTCAACATTGTTTGCTTTAACAAGTTCACTTATTCTTGAGCTTACACTTTTTGCGTTTATTCCTGTAGAAGACTGTATTTCCTGCAGTTGCATTGTTTCAGTAGGCCTCCTATTAAGCAGGTACTCTATCTTTGCGGCTACAAGCTGTAATGCAATAATTTCTTTATCACTTAAGTCTGTGGCCCAAATCTTTGCACCCTCAGGAGTTATTCTTATAAAATTTGAGAACAATAGCATTAGCTCGTTTAGGCTGAAGTTTAAGAAAATCTTTTGCGCCAAATCATATTGTGGAAGCTGCTGTGTAACAAATTGGTTGAAGAAGCGTACAACTTCCTCTGGAGAGCCTGAAAACTCTGCTCTAAGAAGCCCATATGTTATTGTAACATTAATCTTATTTTGTTCCGACATTATACATTACCTTATAAGAGCTAAGATTTATGAATTTCGTTTAAAAAATTTTATGCTTGAATTTGGGCTTCAATGTTTGATGCAAGTGTAGAGTAGCAGAATTCACCCTTATCATCCTTAAACCTTCTCAGTTTACCTGACTGTGTTAAACGTAATAGGGTTACAGCTACAGTTGAACGTGAAAGTGGAAAACCTAATGTTTCAAGAACCTTTTTTATGTCTTCAAGA
>JACIWG010000001.1:25675-31927 GCA_014361085.1 Nitrososphaeria archaeon | reverse complement strand
TTCTACCCCATTGTGAACCCATTATCTTCATTATGATGTCTGCTATAGAATCGTCTTTTGAAACCTGTATTGTCGGCACCTCTTCAGACACCTGCTCCTGTCCAACAACCTCCTGCCTTTGAATATCCTGTGAGATTTGAGCTGGTAAAGTATACTGTGGTGTACCCTTTGTAGCATCAATTATCTTTGGAATAATATCCAGTATAGATGATATTTCGTTTAAGTCTCCTTCAAATTCTATTTCTGATGAACCTATCTTTATCTTTAAACGCATTCTTCTCTAAAACTTGCTTACACAATATATGATATAAATATTATTTGCTCCGCTGAATCTCCTGCAACATTCTAGCTATTTCTTCCTTCAAAATTTTAGAAACCTTTCCACCATCAGCTTTACCTCTAACCTTCTCCATCACCATACCCATCAGAGGCCCAAAACTTCTTTCACCCATTGAGTTTAGGAGAACCTTATTTGATTCTACAATTTCATGCACTACTTTATTAAGCTCTTCCTCTGAAAGCGGTTTAAGCCCAAGCTTTTTAACACATTCGCTTACACCAACCTTTTCACTGCACATGCACTTTAATATTTCAACAACACTTTCCTTTGAAAACTGTCCAGAGTCAAGTAGTCTAAAAAGCTCCATAAGCCTTTCTTCATCCAATAATGATGTATCAAAACCTTCTCTGCCTATGTTCACAATATGTTCCGTTAACACGACAGAAACTAGTGTGGGAGAAAGCTTTGTTGTAGAACAGACCTTCTCAAAAAGGCTCAAGTATGGTGAGTCAAGAATCTGGTTAGCAAGCTTCTCATTCAAACCATACTTTTGCATGTAATCTTTTAACACTTCATTCCATGGCTTTGGAACAAACTTTCTACATTCTTCAATAAGCTCTCTTGTAACCCTTATTAGCGGTATATCTGTTTCAGGATACATTCTGGCAGCACCAGGCCTAGGCCTAGAATATCTTGTCCTACCATCATCTGTAGGACCCCTAGTTTCAGGCACAGGACCTTCAAAAAATTGCAGTAGCCTCTGCCTCAAGGCTGATAGGGTCTCATGGTCCCTTTCTTCAGCCAAAATGAGGACAAAAGCATCTGATTCTCCTACAGATAGGCGAACCTTAACCCTTTCAACATCCTCTAAGCTTATCCCATAACCTGGCAGTTCATCGGAATGGATTATCCCCCCTAAACCGTATGCTCGCGCCATGTCAGCTAATTCTAGGCCGAGTCTAACGTTGGGATATGGTTCCATTTTAAAAAGTCCTTTAAACCCTTTAACCTTTATCCCATAAACTTTCTTTCCATCATCTAACGCCTTTTTTATAACCTTTGAACCAGTTTTTTCAAACACTTCCGTAATATCCATGTATTCTCCTATAGAGGAGAAAGGATCCAGTCCCCTTTCCTTCAAAAGCTTGGCAACATTATAAAGATGATACTGTCTCATTATCTCGTACTCTATCACCTTAGGTATAAGGTCAAGCTTCTGCACACCCTTAACCTCACACGGTGGGAAGCCTTCAATTGAAATATTAATGTCCTGCCTTATTGTTCCAAGACCTCTTGCAGCAAAACCTGTTAAACGCAGAAGCCTCCCCAAAGCCAAAGCAACCTTTTCAACAGTCTTGGGGTCTGTTTCCATTGGAGCTAGAGAAATTTCTATCAAGGGTATACCTAGGCGGTCTAGTGAGAAGACTTTAGCATCCTCTCTTTCCTCAATAAGCCTTGCAGCGTCTTCTTCAACTGATATTGTCTGTACAGGAACATCTAAGCCGTCAGCCTTCAAGACACCATCTAATGCTACAAGAACAGTCCTCTGGAAGCCTGTAGTGTTTGAGCCGTCTATCACAATTTTTCTCATAACATGAAGTTCTTCAACAATTTTAGAGTTTAGGGCAAGTGCGACGGCAATGGCTGCCTTGATAGCGTCCATATTTATTGGATGAGGAGGCTCTTCATCACATTCTACTAGACAGGCGCTTTTACTATTGTAGATGTAAATGTTCGCCTTCTTCTTTCTAAACTCGAACATTACAGCAGGGTCAACTTCTCCAAGCTCACTCTGTGTAGGCCTAAGATATCTTAAAATCTTGTACTCGACTTCATCAGACTCTGTTATAGGGCACTCGCAGAAGAGTTTACTTCCAACATTAAGTTGCTGATGAATTTCTAAACCGACTTTAGCCCTAAAATTTTTAACTTCCAAACCATTCACCTTCATCTAAAACTGTTCTAGGAGAATATTCGTTTGCAATGTTAGCCTTCATGATATCCAGAACCTTAGCCTCTTCAAAGTTTCCAAGACACCATGATAGTTTAACGAAAGCAGTTTCTGGAAGCATATCCTCTAACGGGATAACACCTGCCTCAAGAAGGTCTCTTCCAGTATCGTATACGGTCAAGCGAACCCTGCCAAAAATACACTGGGACGTCATAAAGATAAAGACACCGTCTTTAACAAGCTTTTTTAAGACGGGTGTAAGTGTACTGTTTACATGCCCAAGGCCAAAGCCTTCTATAATAAAACCTCTATAACCTCTTTCATGCAAGTATGTGAAAATTTCTGGACTCATGTTCGGATAAAATTTTATCAACGCAACCCTCTCATCAAAGTTTGGAAATATTTCAAAGCTTGAAGGAGGCCTCCTTTTAGGAAGATTATCTAATAGCACGTGAATTTCACCATTTTCATAGAAGGCTGCTGGTTTAGTGTTAACGGACTTGAACGCGTCCCTTCTGCTAGTATGCAGCTTTCTAACCTTTGTACCCAAATGTATGGCCATCCTTTCGTCTGAAACCCAGCCGTGCATCAGTACATATACACCTGAAAACGGAGCTTTTATGGAAGTGTGCATGGCTGAAATAAGATTTGATGATGCATCAGATGAAGGCCTATCCGAAGACCTCTGTGAGCCAACCAAAATGATTGGTATTGGAGTGTTTTTTAATGCGAAACTTAATGCGGCGGCAGTGTAGCCCATAGTGTCCGTGCCATGTGTTACAACAACACCCTCATAGCCTCTACTTATGTAATCGTGAAGCTTCTTAGACAGAGTTGTCCAGTGAGACTGCGTCATGTTTTCACTGTATATGCTGAATAGTACTTCAGCATCAACTTTAGCGATTTCAGCAAGCTCTGGTACAACAGAAAGTAGGTCGGATGCAGTTAAAGCAGGCCTTACACCACCAGTTCTATAATCCACCCTGCTCGCTATAGTTCCACCAGTACTTACTATGACAGCATGAGGCAGGTTCTCACTCCTAAATTTTGGAGGGGTAGGCTTAAATGATGGGGGAGAATGCTTTTCAACAAGAGCTATGGATAGGATTCTGTCAAATTTTATTCCAATATTGTATCCGTTCAAAAGCTTTAAAGTCAGAAAATCTTGTGACGCATACTCGTATCTTGGTATAAGTGTTCCAACATATTCTCTGTCTAATGTTACAACCCTTATAACATCTCCTGCCCTAACATTATTTTCCTCCAAAAGCCTTTTAATATCTCCAGAGTAGCCGTCCAACTTTTCCAAGCTTCTCGAACCTGCATAGAATATAACTCAATTTAACCTTTTTGCAGAAATTTAAAGTTGATAGAGTATAGTGTAAGCTGAAGGTTAAGCTGGTCCCTTTCAAAAAAGATTTTAGGTGAAGAGAGAATCTTAACCATATAGCCGCAACCGTCTTCAAAAAGATAAGCTTTTACAGGACAATCTTCACCATAATCTTCAACTGGACTCTTGAGAATATAAAGTGACTTTAATAAAAGGTATGAGCTATCATATAAGGTTCGAAAATTAGCTTGCTCATCAAATTTAATACATTTAGAGGGAAAATTTTTCTTTATTGAGAGAACATTTAGGCCTTTTGAATCGCATTTAAAAAAATTGCATGATTGGATACCACCATTTTTTGGAAAATATATTAGATCAAATAAAAACATGTTTTTTGAAAGCATTGGTTCAGCACGAATGTAAAGTCTATTGACTATTTCATCAACTTCCTTGTATGATAGTGCCTTTAAGTGACAGAAGGCTGGGACAAGTTCTTGAGAGAAGCTTAAAAAGCGTTTCAGAAAGAATCTTTTCCAAAGCTTATAGAAAATGCATGAGGTAGTACGCTTAAACAGTATTATGTAGCCGAAAGGATTCTTTACCAAGAATATTTCACCATATTTTGTAAGCTCGTTTACTGTATCTTCTAATGATGTTGAAGGGTAAACTTGAAGCAAAAGAATAATTCTTTTAACAATAAAACCTTTAACTATGAAACCGTCACAGAAACTGTTTTTTGAAAAAGGAAATTGATTGTATGATTGTGTTATCTTCGAAAAAATGGTTGGCAAAGATATTAGGGTAACATGTATTATTATTGCCGACATCCTATCATGTAAAAGAATGTAGAGGATAATGTATGTGAAGGCGTATGGGAGAACATATTTTATTGTCCTTTGAAGAAAATTTCTAATTTTATTGGGAACCTTTACCTTAAATAGAATGCAGATTATGTAAGATAATATGAGGGTGTAGGCTAAAATTGATGTGGAAACAAGATATATTCTTGCTAAACTATCATCTATAAGATTTAATAGAACGTTGAGAACATGTAGGAAGAATGGTAAAGTGAAAAATGCTATTGTGAAAGTTGAAATTATTTTAAAAAATTTTACAGCCAAGGCAGAAACACTTTCAGCAGAAAAATCCTTCATCACAAAGTTTTAACGCTACCGAAAGCGAGTATTCTGGGAATGTTGGATGCCTATGCACTCTAAGAATTCTGTTCGCTTCACCCAAGATTTTTTCATTAACAACAGACCTATCGTTTACAACACTAGAGTATGCTCTTTCGAGAAGAAAGCTGAATTTGAAATCGTATCCTACAATCTGTCCACCATATGGCTTATTCTGTCCAGTTATAGGGTTCACGGTTATATGGTTTAAGGCTATAACAGAAAGGTTTAGTTCTGAACAGAGCTTCTGAGTTTGGCCTAAAATCAATGCCGTGGCTGAAGAGCGTCCTGGAAAATCCTGTGTGCCTATAAATGTTGACTTAAGAGGCATAGAAATGCTATCGTAAACCAGTAGAGATATTTTCGCGTCCCTAACAAATTTTCCGAGAACACTTTCTGAAGCCTTAAAGGTTGTGCCAGGAAGAAGCCTTATTTCAACTCGCCCTGAATCGCTGATTATAAGGTCACATCTTACACCATTTAGGGATAGTATATCCTGTAGGGCTGGAGCTTCTATAACATAGAGGGTTGGCTTATCGTTTAACGTGTACTCTAGCTCTATTCCTTCAAGAAAGGGCCAGCACGCCTGCTCAAGCTGAGCCCTAGTATAGTTTATCTTCATTGACGAGAGAACTGATTCAAATAGGGACTTTAGCTCTGACTCAAACACCTTCTTCTCTCTACCCTTTAAAGCAAACCTCTTAACTTTAACATACTGCAGTTCACATTCGAGATTAAACCTTTTCTTGAACCTTTCATGCCAGTATGAGCCTATCGTGTTCTTGAAACCCTGTTCGGTGTCCACAATTAGGCTGCCAAATTCTTGCCCAAGATTCTTGTAAGCTATCTGGGAGGAAAAGATGCTTTTTCCCACAGCCTTTTCACCGAAAACTTGCACGAGAACACCTTTAGGCAAGCCGCCTCCCAAAATTTTGTCAAATGCTTCAAGCCCAGACTCTATATAATTCAATTTCCTTCAACCTCCTTCTTGGACAAGAGAGTTCTACCGTTCATTGAAATTGAAAGTTTAGAGAAGGCGCCTGTCTTAGTTTTCTCTATCTCAACTACAATGTATCCTTTTTCAATTAACTCGTTTAAAATGTATTCTACAAGTTCACTGGGATAGTCTATTGAAAGAGACTGTATTAGACCCTGTTTTGTCACGTTAGGATATTTTACGACAATGTCCAGAATCCTTTGAACTAGTGCACGATCTTCGATAAAATTTTCTCTGGAATCAGGTAAACCGCCTTTATTAGCATTGATGCTATAGACTAGTTGTGGTTCATTGTACAAAAATTGTACAATGTTATCATCTCTTATGTAAAAGAGTTCACCTTCTAACCATGATTCTTGTGAGGGAATCTTGGACAATGTTTTACATTTTTCTAGAAAACTTTTATCGACAACAAATGTTTTAAAAAAGTCCAAGTATTTTATTGGAAAATTTTCGCATACTACAATAATCGGTTTCAACCCTGTAAGGGTCTGCACGAATTGAAGAAATTTTATGAAT
>JACIWG010000001.1:0-25665 GCA_014361085.1 Nitrososphaeria archaeon | reverse complement strand
GTTAAAAGCTTTGATTCGAGCGAGTTAAGTGTGGAAATGTTATAGAATATGTTTTCTTTCACAAAACCTTTATCCTCTTTAATAATGTGTGGGAAAAGTTCTTCTATCAAATGTAGACGCCAATCAAGTTTTAGTGAAGAGTTTTTCTCTAGAATAGTTGATTCGCTTCCATAAAATGACTTTACACTGCTGACGATTTGCAGTAGGTTGACCTTATTATTCTGCTTTAAAAGTGAAATCAATATTGTGTGAAGTAGGAGAAATTCTTCTTCAGATAATGTTAAAGAATGTTTGAACGCTTCAGCAATAATTCTTGATGAGACACTATAGTTTAGTTCCTCGAATACTAGAATGTTTGGCAGCAGTTGTATAACGTCAACCATTTCAAATTCCTTAGAAACATTTTCTGAGAAAACATTGTCTATGCTATAGAATTTTACTGGAACCTTTTGAGCAAGCCTTTCAAGAAGATAGAATGTGTACCTTTCAGGATTAGCGCATACTATCAGCAATCTTCTAACATCTTCCAAACTGCATTTTAGAATATAATCTCCTGAAAAACCTAAAACTATTTCATCGTCTGCATGCATGTTCATCGAAGAACTTTTACTTTAAAAAGAATATAATTTCATATACTATGGAAGACTGTATACTTGATTCTATAATTTTATAATATTATGTTCACAAAAATTTTATAACATATGATAGTAGACCAAGTTTATGGTTGAAGAATATCATCTTAAAAGCTGGATTGAGGTCGCGGAAAAGCTTAGCCAAGGATACACTACCGTAATATTACCTGTTGGAACTGTTGAAGCACATGGAACACATTTGCCTCTTTCAACAGACGCTATAGTTCCGATAGAGATAGCTAGAAGGTTAAGTGAGGGTGTTAAGGCTCTTGTTGCACCACCAATATACTATGGTGTAACACAGACTCTAAGCTGCTATCCAGGCTCTATACCTGTTACAAAGGCTTCTTTTACAAGCTACCTACATGATATTTTTGTAGGCTTTGCAAAATCAGGATTTTTGAATATTATTGTGATAAACGGGCATGCTGGGAACACTGATTGTATAAAGGATGCTGCTGAAAGAGCTTATGCCAGCAGTAGGATAAGAGTATTATGTATTGACTGGTGGATTCTATGCGATGATATCGTGAGAAAATATTATGGTGTAAGTTCAGGGCATGGTGCTGTTGAAGAAACTTCTGCCATTTTAGCTGTTGACGAAGGTTTAGTTAAGAGGAAACTTTATGATAGTAGGCAGGAGATTTTAAAGAGGAACGGGGTATGGATGTTTCCTTCTATAGGCTCTGTTATAAAACGTGAGGAAAATGATGTACCGGATTTTGATGCGGGAAAGGCTAGGAAGTTCTTTAATGAAGTTTGCACCTTCATTGAGGGGATAGTTAGAGAGTTTATGGAAAAGGCTTCAATTAATCCCCTATAACATTTTAAGAAATTTACCCATGTATGGGCCCATTCTAGAATATCCTAGCCTTTCATAATATTTTCTTACGCCAACCGCGCTTGTTACAAGTATCTTTTCTAGCCCAAACTCTTCTCTCACTATCCTCTCAGCTTCTTCGAGAAGCCTTCTTCCATAACCTTTGTGCTGCCACCCATCTTCAGCCTTCCCTCCTAATGGAACTGCTTGACCATAAACATGAAGTTCCCTAACAAGGGCTGAATTTTTTACTTCAATCCTATGCGCTTTTTCAGAAGGTTTCCTTAGCCTCAAAAAGCCTATAAGGGCAGTTTTATCTAAAGTTTCAAATGATAGGAAGACTTCAACACCTTCAGAAGCCTTATAGGCTGTCTTAAAAAGCACTATATCCTTTTCTAACCTTTTCCCATGCTTAAGCTCAACCAACCCTACCTCCCTACATCTTATACACTTGCATGATAAGCCAAGCTCTTTTAGGCGAGCGTGAGCCAATTCTCTTAAATTACCCTTTTTTACTCCAGCAACAATCAAGTTTGCTGGAATATCTCTTTGAACACGCATTATCCTCAGCCAAGGTGGAGCCATGGCCATGGCCTTTGCAACAATGTCTACAAAAACTTCATCCGGGTAGGGAATATATTCTTTTCTTAAGTATAGTTCGTAGAGTCTAGAGTTTTTTACTACAAGTGTAGGATATATTTTTAGCATGTCAGGCTTAAATCTATCATCATCGAACAAGATTCTAAAGGATTCTAGATCCTCTTCTGGAGAGGAGCCCGGTAGTCCAGGCATCATGTGGGCAACAATCTTTAGGCCACTGTCCTTTGCTATTCTAAACGCTTCTACAACATCCTGTACTGTGTGACCACGTTCTACAATCTTATATATTCTGTCAGAAATTGTTTGAACACCTATTTCAACTCTTGTTACACCATACCTTAGCATTAGGTCAACGTGCGCTTCCTTACAGAAGTCAGGCCTAGTTTCCACAGTCAAACCAACATTTCTTATTTCAGCAACCTCGTTTAGAGCCATAGCTTCTTCAAGAGAGTTTGAAATTTTTCCATTGAGTCCGTCAAAGCAGCCCTTAACAAAATATTCTTGATACTCTATCGGCTGGTTCAGAAACGTGCCACCCATAATTATTAGCTCAGCCTTCTGAACGTTGTGGCCTATAGCCTTAAGCTGCTCAAGCCTGCTTCTAACCTGCAAGTATGGGTCATAGTTGTATTCTTTACCTCTTAAGGCAGCAGGCTCCATGCCAGTATAACTTTGTGGAGAATCATATGCTACACCACCTGGACAATAGAGACATGGAACCTTCTGTGGACAAGGGTATGGTCTACTCATTACAGCTACAACAACGATTCCTGAAGCAGAACGTACAGGTTTTATTTTTAGAATAGACTGTAAAATTTTCCTCTTTTCCTCTGATGCAATTGAAAGTATGTCCGAGTTTTTTGGAACCCTTGATAGGCCGAATTCTTTAGAAAACTTTGACTTTATAGCGTAAACTTCTCTTCTATCCTTAACAGGTTTCCCTATGATTTCTTCTAATATTCTTTCACATGCTTGTCTATAGCGTGCGTCCATCTGGTTCACTAGGATCGCCTAAGAAAGATTAAACTTTGTCTACTTTAGCCAGTAAACTTGGCCATATTATGGGAGAATCCAGTTTTGTCCGCTCTTTCTCTTCAAAATAAACCTTTTAACATAGTTGCCTCTATTTCTTTCTTTAGGAGTCGGCGCTGGCTTACGCTCCTTCTTCTGAGGAGGACTCTTTGACCTAACCTTCCCAGCCTTTGTTAAACTTCCATGCGTCGGCATATTCCTTTCACCACAAACTTATGTCAAGTATGTAAATAAATCTTTTTTTAAATTTGAAACCTCCTTCCTGAAGCTTTCCTAGAAAACTTTCCGAAATCCTTCACATTTTTAAGGACACTTTTTGTGAACACAGGCCCATCCTTGCATACAAGAAGCCCGTCACCTATCACACACTGTCCACATACTCCTACAGCACATTTTATGTAACGTTCAAGAGAAAATTGTGCACCCAACCTTTTACCTGAAACGAGATTAAAAAGCTCATACAGCATCTTTTCAGCACCACAGCCATAAACGTAGTCGAATCTGTTTGAAGAAAGAAGTTTTCCAGCAACATCACTTGCTAAACCTCTTTCTCCAAGAGAACCGTCTTCAGTTACAGGATAGTAGTTGATAAGCCTCTTTAGAGAAATTTTCGAAAACTCTTCATGAAATATATTCTCTTCAGAAGTCCTTGTACCGAAAACCAGTGTTGGAGTTATAGACATTCTAATAAATTTATAGAGAAGTAGACGTACTCCTGCAACACCAACACCTCCTGCAACAATCAGAGGACGCTTACCTATACATTTGAAGCCTTTACCGAATGGGCCTCTTAAACCAAGCTTTTCGCCAACACAAACATTACATAGTTTAGATGTTGCTTCACCAACATTTTTTACAGTCACACCACATAAGCCGTCTTCAGCATGTGAAACGGAAAGTGGTATTTCATCACATCCTGGAATCCATAGCATAACATATTGTCCTGGAACCGATTTATAGACAATCTTGTCTCTAAAGTATATTGTTGAAAAACGTTCACTGTATCTTTTAACATCTAGAACAGTTATGGCACGCATTCTAAAATTGTCTAGCTTCTGAATTTCTGGACTCATTTATGGGCTGCACCTACAATTTCTTTGACACACTTAAATTTGTGTTCTAACATATATTTTCTTAAACCTTCCAGCACTTCACCGAAAATGTTTAGGCCCCTCCATAGTATTCCTGAACCTATTTGTACAGCACTGGCTCCAGCTAGAAAAAATTCTACAGCATCCCTCCAACAGCATATTCCACCAACACCTATAATTGGAACACTAATGTTTTCGTAGAGGTCGTAAACTATTTTTACCGCAATAGGTTTTATCGCTGGACCTGAAAGGCCGCCGTAAACGTTTCCAAGAACAGGTTTCATTATATCGACGTCTATTGCCATAGCCTTCACAGTGTTTATTGCAACTATAGCGTCAGCGCCAGCCTTAACAGCAGCTTCAGCAACTTCTAAGACGTCTGTAACATTTGGAGAAAGTTTAGCAAAAACTGGGACGTTTACAGACGATTTAACCGAGTTTACAACATTGTAAACCATTCTAGGATCCTGTCCTATAAATGAACCAACTTCTCTTACATGAGGGCATGAAAGGTTTAGCTCGAAGGCTGCTGGGTTAAGACTAAGAAGCTTCCTTGCAACCATAGAATATTCTTCTGGAGAAGAACCGTATACGCTATACACTATTGGAAAACGAAATCTTTCTCCTTCGAACTCCTTCAAAAATTCTTCGACACCTGGATTGGGGAGACCCATTGCATTCAATAATGCGTATGAGTCTATGACATGAACTGTTGGGTTTGGGAAACCTTCCCTCTCCTTCAAACCAACCGATTTTGTTACCACAGCACCGGCTCCAGCTGAGGCAGCCTTTTTAAGCAGTGACGGACATACACCTAAAACTCCTGAGGCGAGCATAAGAGGGTTATCCATTTTCAAGCCAGCCAACTCTGTTTCTAAACTGAAGTCCATTTCCAACATTATTGATGGCAGATTGTCGAGAAAAAAGTTTTTCGCTTAATTTATAAGCAAGCTTGTCAAATGGATGTGCTAAAGAGTGGGATTTTGAAGACCATAGTATATGCTCACGAATGTGGTATAAGTTTGCTTGATGAAAATTTAAAGGTGCTCGATAAAGTCAACTATTCAAGAGAGCCTGTTAAAGAATATCAAAAGTTTTTGAATGGAGAGGAAGAAAGGCTACTTAATGCTTTAAAGAAGAAGATGGAAAGGTTGCCTGTTAATGCTGTTAAAGTACAGTCTAATGAGCTAAGAAAAATTTTTCTAGAAAAATTCGACAACGTTGAACTTTTAACAGAAGAGGAAACTACTAGAATAGTTTCAAAAAAGGTCCAGATAATCCTCGAATCAGGTTTCGCAAAAAGCGAGGATGAAGCTTACCAGAAGATTAGAGAGTTCAGCCTAAAACTTTCAGAGTCAAAGATTGCTGAAGAGTCTACTAGACTTGATGTTCAAGCAATGCAGGCAATACAATCGATAGACGAACTTGATAAGATGATAAACGTTGTCGGGACAAGAGTTAAGGAATGGTATTCAATACACTTTCCAGAAATACTGCAATTTTATGACGACCCACTCGAACTATGCAAGTTTGTAAGCGAAGTAGGAGATAGGGGAAATCTTGTAAAAGAAAACCCAATAATATCAAAGTTTTCTGAAGGCAGAAGGAGGGCGATTCTAGATGCTGCAAAAAATTCTAGGGGAGGAAGCTTCAGGGAAGCGGATATAGAGAGAGTACAATCTTTATCGAACCTTGTAATAGAGACAAGTGAAGTTAAAAGGAAGATGACAGCTTTTCTAGAAAATATTATGGAGAAGATTGCACCAAATCTGACAAAGATAGTTGGCCCAACAATTGGAGCTAGACTTATAGCCAAAGCAGGAGGCTTGGAGGAGCTGGCTAAACTTCCATCAAGTACAATACAGATTCTTGGAGCTGAAAAGGCAATATTTAGGGCTTTAAAGACTGGAGCAAAGCCTCCGAAGCATGGGATAATATTCCAGCATTCTCTAGTCCACGGGTCACCGAAGTGGCAGAGGGGTAGAATCGCGCGTGCTCTAGCATCAAAGATAGCTATAGCTGCAAGAGTCGACTTTTACAGGGGAGAACTTGACCCGTCGATAGAAAAGGATTTGATGGAAAGGGTTAAAGAAATTAGGAAAAGCGTTAGAAAAGATAAGGGTAGGGTGAGTAAGCTTGGCTCAAGTAAGAGCCGATAACAACTTTAATGGAGTCTATTGGGTTATTGAAGATGGCCAGGAGAAGGTTGCTACATCAAATTTAGCGCCAGGTAAGAAGGTTTATGGGGAAAGGACAGTCTTCTTAAATGGTATAGAATATAGGATTTGGGATCCCTTTAGAAGTAAGCTTGCAGCTGCAATATTGAATGGACTAAAATTTTTTCCATTCAAGGAAGGTTCTAGGGTTCTATATCTTGGTGCATCAACTGGGACAACAGTAAGCCATGTTTCAGACATTGTTGGAGCCAAGGGTATAGTTTTCGCAGTCGAGTTCTCACCTAGAGTTGCAAACGAGTTTATAGACAGGTGTGTTAAGTTCAGAAAAAATATTGTTACAATAGTCGAGGACGCTAGAAAACCTGAAAATTATGTTGGAGTCTTTGGAAAAGTTGATGTAGTATACTGTGACATTGCACAGCCAGACCAGACTGAAATTGCTATAAAAAACTGTAGAATGTTTTTGAGAAAGGATGGTGTTCTAATGCTCGTTATAAAATCTAGGAGCATAGATGTTGTGAAGGAGCCTACAAAGGTTTTTGAAGAAGAAGAGGAGAAACTTAGGGCAAACGGTTTTGAAATACTTCAAAAGATTGAACTTGCACCATTCGATAAAGATCATGCGCTAATAGTTTCGAAAAAACTTTTCTAGAAAAAATTTTTTACTATGAAGTGGTTAGAATATCTGTATATTATTTAATCTCTAGAAAAATCATCTAAACTCGTCCAAAGTCCTTGAACATATTCTCTTAATACATTTCCATGAAACTCTAACAAATTCTGGTAGACAGCCCTTTCTTTCAAACCAGCCTCTGACAAAGGCCACTGTCCTCGGGTCTGAAGGGTATCCGCTTCCAATTTCTCCATAAACTTGCTCAAGCTCTTTAATCCTTCTATCCCTTATAACCTTAGCAACTATACTTGCGGCTGAAACAATAGGATATTTTCTGTCAGCATAATGTTCTGCAACAATCTTAACATTTGAACCAAGAAGACACCTGATATCCTCTGCAAAACGTTCAGGCTTAACGTCTGGAGAATCAACATAAACTATTTCCGCACAAATTTCTCGTATAACTTTAGCCATTGCCTCAGCTTCAAGATAGTTTAGTTTTCGAAGCCTTTTACCATGCAAAACATACTCGTCTATCTCCTTTGGAACAATTTCAACAGTGTAAACCTTTTCAGCAACATCAACTATCAAGTCATAAAGTTCAGCTCTAGAAGAGGGTGAAAGAAGCTTAGAATCCTTTACACCCGCACCTATAAGCAGGTTAAGCTTAGAAAGTGGAAGCGAAACACCTGCTACAACCAGCGGGCCTACAAGAGAACCTCTGCCTGCCTCATCCACGCCGCCAACAAAAGTTTCATTCAAGAAACTCACACACTTTTAAATGATGACACAAGCTCTTCAACAATAGTCTTTGGCAAAACATTCCTGTTTTCAAATGTTATCTCATACACTTTGATTTCAGGAGAATTGGATATTCTTTCAATAATAGGATCCTTCATCCTCTTGTGGACTGAGCCTAAAACAGGCTTAGGACATGAAAGCATTACTTCAATAGCCCTCCTAACTTCTGGAGACATTAGCTCCATTGGACCAACTTCATCGCAAACGATAATATCAGAAAAATTGACAGCATGCAATATTGATGATGCAAAAATATTTTTTAGGTCATTCAAGTTCACATAATATTTTCCAATCTTCGGCCCACCCCTAAACTTAATAGAGGCAAGCACACCTCTCACATTATCGTGTAGGCTAAGAATTTCGAAACCAACACGAACACCCTTCTCCCTCACGTCTCTAGTGAGAACGCCTCCGACAACATATCCTAGAGACTTAAGTTCAAAAACAACTTTACTAACTAAAGTAGTCTTGCCTACACCTGGATCGCCTGTAACAAATATCTTTTTAGCCAAAGCCACCATATATGGTTACAGATTAAATATATTTATGTAGTTTTACATTTTAAAGTAGAAAGAGGGTCTTGGAAAAGCGGGAGCTTATAAGAAAGATCATTGAGGAAATGAGGATGGAGAGGGAGATTGAGGGGACAGGCGCCTTCGAAACACTTGTTACCACAATAATTTCTCAGAACACTAATGATAGAAATACTGAAAGAGCTGTTAATAGACTTAAAAGCGAGATCGGATTAAATGTTAAATCGATTCTTTCAGTTGACAGGGAAAAATTGATTGAATGCCTAAAGCCTGCTGGACTATATAATGTTAAGGGACCGAGAATCATAGAGTTGGCGAAAAAGATTGACCGTGAGCTAGGTGATGAAAGTAAACTAGATTCAATGGATGATGAAGAATTAAGGGACTTTCTTTCAAAGGTTAAGGGTATAGGGCCAAAGACCATAGACATATTCCTTGCTTTCAAGAGAAAAAGGGATATAATTCCAGTTGACACTCATGTGAGTAGGGTTTCTAAAAGGCTCGGGATAGCGGACAAGGGGGACGGATATTTTGAGATAAGAAAAAAGCTTGAAGATCTGGTTTCAGAAGGAGATAGGTTAAAAGCACACTTTTCCCTAATAGCCTTTGGAAGAAAAATCTGTACAGCAAAAAGGCCAAAATGCATTATATGCCCCGTCAGGGAATGGTGCCCTTCAAGTAAACAATTTTTATCCCACGTCCAATAGCATAGCCAGTATGGAGACTAAACTGGTAGAGTATACTGAAGGGCGTACAAGACTGCTTGTCCCAGAAAAAAGTTTAACATCAAATGTTCCACCTATGGAGCCAGCCTTCTTTAACCCAAGAGGAATCGAGAACAGGGACATATCGATGATAGTCTACGAAACATTCTGTGGTAGGGCAGGTAAAAGTCTACAGTTCCTTGACATATTATGTGGCATTGGAGCCAGAGGTGTTAGGGTGGCTAAAGAAACGAGCATAGAAAGAGTTTATTTAAATGACATAAACTCTAATGCAATTGAAATCGCTAAAAAAAATGCTGAAATAAATGATGTTAAAGAAAAATGTGTTTTTTCAAACGATTATGCAGAACATTTTCTAGCTTCAATTAGAAGAGAGGGTGAATACATTGATATAATAGATGTTGACCCATTCGGTACACCAGCACCATATTTGGAGGATACAGTGAAGGCTGTTAAAAAAAATGGCATGATTTCTCTGACGGCTACAGACACTCCAGTCTTATGTGGCATACATCCTAACACGGCCTTAAGAAAATATTATGGGAGGTCACTGAGAACAGAATACTGTCATGAGATTGGCTTAAGATTATTGTATAGTGCCCTAGCCTTTGCAGCCGCAAGATACGATAGAGGTATAAAACCTGTCTTCTCACATTCTACAAGACACTATCTTAGAGTGTACGCTATCATAGAAGATGGTGCAGAGGAAGGGGACAAGAGTTTAGAGGAAATAGGGTACATAGGACACTGTAGCATATGCCATGAGAGGGAAGTTTTGAGACAGAATTTTGGAGAATGTAGAAGATGCGGGCGAAGGCTTGATGTGGCAGGACCACTTTGGATTGGAAAGATTTTTGAAAAAGATTTTATTAAAGAGATGGAGGAGACTGCCAGAAAACTTGGTTATAGAAGATATCTTAAGATGATAAACTTGGCATATGATGAAGCAGACGGGCCAGTATCCTATTATTTGGTCAGCGAACTATGTGACAGGCTTCAGGTTAGCATGCCGGCGACAGAAAAGGTTATTGAAAAGATTAGGGAGAAAGGGTACTTTGCATCTAGAACAATTTTGAACAGTAAAGGAATTAGAACAAATGCTCCGTCCGAAACTATTGAAGATATTTTATTAAAGTTAGCCAAAATATGATAGGCATACAAAGTACAGTTCACTGCTTTCCTTTCGACTTGCAGAAGGCTTTGTAAGATACACTTTCTCGAACATCATGTTCAAAGCTTTTCTGACCGTATCCAAGTTTGGGCCCTGGAAGACTTTGAGTAGACAGTTGCCTCCAGGTTTAAGAATGTGCGGGATCATTTCAACAACCTTTAGTGTGAGGTCTATCTGTTTTGCATGATCAACCTCCCATATGCCACTAATGTTGGGTGAAAGGTCCGAGAGGACTACATCAGCTTCCCTCAACAGACGCTCTTTTACAAAATTGAGTGCATCAGGTGATGTAATGTCTAAAACATATGTTAAAACGTTAGACAAGCTTATGCTAACAGACTTTAGGTCGAAACCAAATACTTTCCCATCGGCTCCAACATACTTGCTTGCAACCTGAAGCCAGCCGCCTGGAGCACATCCGAAGTCTATAACATGGTCTCCAGCCTTGATTAGACCATACTTTTTCACTAACTCGATAAGCTTGTACGCTGCCCTACTTTTATAGCCTTCCAGTTTAGCCTTTTTCCTGTAAAAGTCCCTCCTAGCTTGACTTAGCTTCAACCTTCATCATAACCTTGTTTGCAGAATATTCTTTTCTAACCCAGTCTTCGAGCATCCTACAAGTTTTTGGAGATATCTTACCGTCTTCAGAACATTGTTCAACAAGCTTACAGGTCAGACAGGGAGCGTTTCTTATTGAGGCAGTCTTTATCGGCATACGTATTGGGTAGAGCCTATAGGTCCATCTACCATTCTCAAGAACCTTTTCACGTCTAATCATACCACGCTTTTCAAGCCTTATAGCAAGCCTGCTACCGTCTCTGCTAGTAAGATTCAGTTCCTTCCAAAGCTGGCTCTGAAGTATACCCTGCATTCCATGCTCTACAATAGCCTTGTAGGTTCTTGAGGTGAGGTCAAGCTCTTCCTCCTCACTTTTTATGGCAGAAGATGCTGACGGTTGAGACTCTTCCCCTTCATCTAAAGCTTCTTCTTCGACAACATCGTCTTTTGATTCCATGGACAGCATACACCTCCAAAAGATATTTATTTAAAATATTTGATACCACTTACCTATAATGTTTACTATTTTATAGAGTCAACTTCCACTATTATGTCAAAATTTTGTAGAATTTCCTTAACCCTATTCCTTATAGTTAGGGGGGTGACATTTAGGCTAGAAGCCAAATCTTCAGATGACACTGGCTCATCAAATAGTGTTGATGAAATGTAGACGCATGCAGCAGCTAAACCAGCAGG
Source organism: Nitrososphaeria archaeon (assembly GCA_014361085.1). Taxonomy (GTDB): domain Archaea; phylum Thermoproteota; class Nitrososphaeria; order JACIWG01; family JACIWG01; genus JACIWG01. The sequence goes on along the minus strand of JACIWG010000001.1, from coordinate 14,213 downwards.
ATTTTTTCCATGAGAAAATTTTGATGATTCAACCTTAGATGATAGTGAGAGTGCTAAACGTTCAGTTTTTGTTGAAAGATTTAGAAGGTTAGTCGCCTTTGTCACGTAACTGGAAACAGTAGGCCTCCTAATGGGGATTGTGGAAAACTTTTGAGCTAAAATACGATAGTATTTTGCTACATCCTTCTTTTTTAGTCCAGCCGCTTCAGAAACTTCCTTCAAAGTCCTATTAAGATTACACATTCTACAGCTAAAATACACTAGTGCCGCAGCAGTCTCCCTCTGACCCTTATTCTTTAGAAAGGTTCTAACATCTTTAGAGTGTATAAAGTATGCAGCAGTTTCTGCAACATTGTTTGGAAGAGAAAGCCTCTTACTTATGTCCTCTATCTTTTCAAGAATCTGCATAAGCGAACGCTCTTCAGAATTCACTCTCACTCTAGAGTAAGCGTTTTTAATGTTCTTGAAGTCACTGCCTTTACCTGAACCACCATAAGGTTTGTCGCCTATAAAGGTGGTTAAACCTTCATCATGTAGAAGGTATGTAAGCGGAGCGCCAACTCTAACACGCTTCAGCTTATCTTCTAAGTCTATAGCCTTCCATTCGGGACGCTCGTCGACAACATGATCCTTTATAACAACGCCACATTTAGAACATACAAGTTCTCCTGACTCTAGGTCGACAATAAGCTTGCTTCCACATGATGGACATGTCCTGGAATCAGTTTCCTTTTCCTTCAACCGAATCAGCAACCTCCTTCACGTACAGGGTTTTACCGATTAGCTTGCGAACCCTGTCAGTGGTAGGCTTGACAAGGATATAGGGTGAAGCTACTGGGCCAAAAGTTTCTATAACAAAACCCACCCTCTTACCTTTTTCATCATAAACTTGAAGTGAGGGTTTAAAAAATTCTGTACCCTTTACAACAATATTACCACTTTTAGCCTTATGTAATACTATACCCAGCTTTTTCACAACAGGTTAAACAAAGGGATATAATTTAAACTTTAACCCTAATCAACTCTTTTGACGCTTCATACCACGAACCTGGGCTAAAGCCTTCGAAATTTCCTTAATCACAGCATTCTTGCTCTTAGTTTTAGGTATAGAAATGTATCCGCTTTCCAAATAATTTCTTTTAGGATACTTTGCCTTATACGCTTCAACCTCATAGCCCAGCATTTTAGCGGCTTCAACAAGCTCTTCAAGTGTTGGTGAAGATACTGCAAGATTTGTGGGAACACGCCTTCCACAGCTTCTAGAAAATTTTGAGTTAAAGTAGTCAAGCCACAATATTATACGATCATAGTCCTTCAAATTCCCCTACCGCTTAACCAGAACAGCATTAACAATACCATCTTGTCCAGGCCTAGAAGTAACCTTTGCCTGACCAAGCTCCGTTTCCAGGAGAGCACCCTTAGTTATAACGCCCCTTCTAGTAAGATCCCTGCTTGCAGGATTTAATAGAAGCTTTAGAATTTTAACCTTCCTAGCCTGCTTTGAGACAGGGTCAACAACATTAGCGTATGAGGTTGTAACACATTTAACCTTGTAGCCTCCACCCTTACACCTTTTAAGAAAACGCAACTCTTGACCAACCTTAGTGTCCACAGGATAACCGTGCTGCTCATATGCTCTCCTACCCCTGTTAGGAACACGCACACCACCAGTCGGCTTTCTCTTCCTCAAGTTTTCAACATATCTTGGCATACTGGGAACACCTATGCGAAAGGGTAGTATACTGGAGACATAATATACTTTTCTGCAAACAGCCCTATCCTAAATGATGAGGATTTCTCGCCGATATAGTTAAAGTTTTAAGCCCCTGCTAACCCTATTCTTTAACTGCTCCTTTAACACACTAATATCTTCACTTAACCCAAAATATCTTGAAAAGTTTGGTGTGGTAACATATGTTTTTGGCTTAACATTAGGCTTTACCATAACAAAGTCTAATGCTTCAAGCATGGAAATGTGGCGGTAAGCTTTAACACCAATCTTGTTGACAACATCCTTTACTGTAACAGGCTGGTAGAAGGCAATGTAAGACAGTGTCCTTAAAGCGGATTCTGGTAGAAGGGGTTTTGTCGAAAACTTTTTGACGACATCCCTATACTTTTGTTTAAGTTGTAGAACAAAAAGGTTGCCTGGAAGCTCCAAGATTTCGAGAGCGTTAGAAAAAGAGTTGTATGTTGAAAGAACTTCTCTAGCGAGCAGAAGATTCTTTCTTTTAGAGCGTATTCCAGTAGCCTTAGAAATTTCTTCTAAAGAGAGAGGCCTTCCTGCAACATAGAGTGCTGCTTCAATCTTACCCTTAAGAAAACTTATATCTTGCTCTTCACTCATCAGACCACCTCAAGCACAATATTTGGGTTTATTTTTGCTTGAATAGAATAATGCTCAAATTTTAAATATTTTTGTAAAATACTTTTACAGCCAATATTAAATGTTATAGGCTTATGTGAGAAAGAAGATTTTTTCCTAAAATAGTGCAATTGTATGAAAGTAAAATGATTGTGGGAAGACAAAATAGTTTTGGCTTCAAGTTGAAAGTACATTATTAAACGAGCACCTTTATTATTATATCATTTTCCTCCTGGATCAGGTCAACGAACTCTTCTTGAGCAACGAAAAGGGTTAAAAGAAAATTTCTTACAACTTCAATTAAGGGTAAGCCTTCAACAAGCTTCCTAAAACTAATAGTATGATTTTCGTCCATTAGAGAAAGAAGTTGCTTCTTAAATTCTTTTATTAGCTCATTTATGTTCATCAGAAATGGGTCAGTTGGAAGCTCTAAGCTTGCGACAGGGACAAGAGTCTCCTCCTTCTTCATCCTTTTAAGTGGGGAGGAGGATATTATCCTTTCTAGAGCAATTATTAGGTCTTCTACTGAAGTGGAATAGACTTCGTGCCTGTATGGCACATCTATTATTGTTGGAAGAATAAGTTCTCCACCCTCGAATGGTCTAAGAGACTGTTTTTCGAAGAGGAAGAAAGATTCAACCTGAAGCTTATAAATTATGGATGAGGACAGTGCTACGGTTCCATAAAGTCTCAAGTCCCTTTTATAGTCTGAGTAGAGGGAAATAAACTGGTTTAATAGTTCTGAAATGTTAACATCCCACACCCTCTTCTTTGAAATGCTTTCTACATCAACCAGAAGCTTTAGTGGAAACTTTGTTAGAGGAACCTTTATGCTCATGCTTTAACCTCCCTAACCGCTACACCCGGAGAATATTCGACAATGCTTGCACTACCACCACGCTGGTAAACTCCAAATATTTTATCAGCTTTAGATAATGTTAAATCTTTTAAGGTAATGAGAATTATTTGAGCTTCCTTGGAACGTTCCCTTAAAATGTTGGTTAGGCGTTCCAAATTCAACTGGTCAAGGTGGGCGTCAACTTCATCAAATAGGTAAAATGGTGACTTGTATGCACTTTGCATTGCCAAGATGAAGGCTACAGTAGTTATCGTCTTTTCTCCACCGCTTAGCATAAGAGACTCTTTAGGCCTTTTTCCTGGAAAGCTTGCCATAAGATATATTCCTCCAGAAAATATTTCCTCAGGATTTTCTAGCTCAAGCCAAGCTTCACCGTCAGTAAGGTCCTTAAATATGCTTCTTAGACTACGGTCAATCTTTTCAAAAGCTTCCATGAAAACCTTCTTTTTCTGGTTATCGATTTCTTCAATCAATGCGATAATACTTTCCCTCTCCTCCTCAAGCTGATTGCTTCTGAGTGAAAGATTCTTGTAGCCTTCTAGGACACTTTCATAGTCTTTTTCCGCTAAAAAGTTCAGCATAGGCTTAACCTCATCCAGCTCCTGCTGAAGCATGAGAAGAAGTTCGTCTGAACCTTCAACATATTCTATTGGAGAAGTGTGGCCGTATAGTCTTAGTGAATTATATTCTGATTCAAGCTTCTCCCTCAAATTTTCTATCCTGCTAGTGAGCTGATTTATTCTTAAAGTTGACCTACTTATCATATCATTCAAGGAATTCAGTTGAGCAATCTTCTCGTTAATTTTTGTGTCATAGTCTGAAAGCGTCTTCTGCATGTTTATTGATGCTTGATGAAACTCTTCTTCCCTAGCCTTCAATGATTCATACTTTTCTTTAAGCTCCACTAAAGTTCTACGGCCTTCCTCGATCTTGCCCCTGTTTGATTCATATTCAGCCTTAAGTTTCTCAATACTCTTTCTAGTATTATTATATGAGACTAGGACATCGTTTTCGAGCCTACCTTTAGTCTGCATCAGGCTAATGTTTATTTCATTAATAATGTTGGTTAGGGACTGGTACTGGCTGTTTAGGCTATTAAGTGTATTATTTAATTCTATAAGCTTTTGTGCTTCAACATTCTCTTCTTCACTCTGTATAATCTTCATCAGAGCATCTCTCTTTAAATTAAGGAGATTAATCCGCTCCTCCACCCTTTTAAGATACACTTCTATCTTAGAAAGTTTGTCCCTTAAACTATTCAGCTTCAACTGATTAGATGAATAGGTTTCAGAATACTTTTTAACAAACTTTATAAGCGATTCAATTTCACCGTGAACTTGACCAAGATTCTTTGAAACTACAGCTTTCTTCTCCAAAAGTGTTTTACTTTTCTCATTCAACTTCTCTAAGTCAGCCTGCCTCCTTTCAACAATCTTCTTGAGATTTGAGATTACAGTCTTAAGCTCACTATAGTATTCGTCAACACCATAGGAGGATACAGCTTCAAGAATCTCTGGAAATCCTGAAGCGTAGCCTGAACCATAGGCTTCATAAAGTGCACCATCTAACGTCACACATCTGAAACCTTCACTAGAACATTTTATTGCGATAGAATCGTCTTCAACCAAGAGAGTGCTCTGGAAAAGAAAATTTTTCAAAACATCATATTCGCTGCTAACGTTAACGAAACTTGATAGATAGCCTACTATACCAGGCTCCTGTGGAGGGTGAGACAACTGCAGTGGCTTTATTTCAGACAAGGTTATCATGTTAAAATGTTTAGCTCCAACCTTCTGCGCTGCTTCAATAAGCTTATTCAATGAATCCCTGTCCTTTACAACGATCGCGTTAAGCCATAATCCGCAGACGGATTTAACAGGTTTTGCATACTTTTCTTCGAAGCTTATGAGCTCCTTAACTAGGCCTACACAGCCTTCAACAGCCCCAGTTTTCGCGAATGAGATAAGCCGCTCTAAACCCTCTAAGTCAAGAAGTTCTTCAGCTATCCTTTGAACTGCTTCAGCCTTAACTATACTTGATTCAACCTTTTCCAAGGTTTCGATAGAAGATTTTATCGCATCAAGCATAGCCCTACGCCTTCTCTCAACTTCCTCATATGATTTTGAAAGAGAGACAACTTCAGTGGATTCAGTTTGTAGTAGATTGTCGAGGTTGGAGAGGGACTGTTTAAGCTCATTTAAAACTGTTGAGAAAGAGTTTTGTTTGCTTTCGAGAAGCTTAAACCTGTAAGAGAGTTTTGTATGTATTGACAATATCTTTTCCCTTTTAGCTTTAACTTTTTCAAGTAAGATATCTATTTTCTTGACTTTAGAATCAGCCTTCAACTTTTTGGATTTTATTCTAGAAAGCCTTTTATTTACTTCATTCACTTCAGCTGTAACGGTTTTGATCTTTTGTAAAATGGACTGTCTTTCTGTTTCCTTTAACTTAACCTCATTCTTTAACCTTTCAAGAATTTGAGAAAGATTTCCTTTTTCAACTTCAAGGCCTGATAACATTGTATTAAGGGTGGAAAGATCTTGCTCTATTTCTAAATTTCTTTCTTCAAGAGATTTTATTTGAGATGATACTTCCTCTATCTTTGAATATGTTGAGGCAAGCTCCATTTCATAGTTTACGAAAGTCTTAGACGGATCAGATATGGATGAAAGAAACTGTTCCCTCTGGCTCTTTAAAGCCTCAATTTCCGCTTCTAGGACAGTCTTATCGTGCATTCTCTTCTTCAAAAACCCCTTTTCCTCTTCTAGACTAGAGTTTAGAGATGAAATCTGCTGGTTTAGGAGGCTTATGTTCCTAGAAACCTTCATAGCGTTTAGGTGCCTTATCTCTTCCTCAATGTGCCTGTATCTTAAGAGAATGTTTCTCGCTTCCTCATTTTTTCTTAAAACGTTTCTAATTTCCCCGATCCTTGCAAAGGCTATTTCAAGCTTATGTGTAGCCTCCTCCAGATTCTTCAAAGCTTCAGCCTTTTTTTCATCAAACTGTGCTACGCCGACAAGGCTCTCTAGTAGACGACGACGTTCGTCAGGCCTAAGCTCTGCTATACGATTGATCATTCCCTGTAATATGACATTAAATGCTTCTGGAGATATTAGGCAAAGCTGTGTAAGGTTTATAACCATCTGCTTAGAAACATGTCTACCATTTATTTTGAAAATGGATTCACCATCTTCCCTAAGCTCTCTAGTAAATGTCACGGTGTCAGCGTCTACTGGAATTTCTCTACCAGTATTATCGAACTGTACGGAAACGATAGCCTTAGAAGCCTTTTCTCCTCCAACACCTCCATCGAATAAAAGATTCTTTAAACTTGTAACCCTCAAAGTTTTTGGACTACTTTCTCCTAAAGCAAAGAGTATAGCGTCAAATATATTGGATTTTCCAGAACCGTTTAAGCCTGTTATAGCTATAAGGCCAGGCTGAAAGTTTAAGGTAACCTTTCTGTTAAATGTCTTGAAACCTTCAGCCTCAACCTTCTTTATATACAGCATTCTAATCTATACAGCATAAGAGTAAGAACATTATGTTAATAATTTTTTAAAAATGGTTTAGGAACCTTCGACTTCCCTGTCAAATGGTTTCAAAACGTCAGGCAATTCATCTAATAGGTCTGATGCAAGAATATGAAAGCCCTTTTTTGAGACAGCCTTTATACCAGCGTCACCATGCACGTAGGCAGCTGCGGCGGCTGAAGAAAAGTAGTCGTTTCCCCATGATATAAAAGTTCCCAAGATGCCTGAAAGCACGTCACCACTTCCTCCAACTGCCAAACCGGATGTAGACCAACGATTAACCTTAACCCGGTATCCGTCAGTTATAAGGGTATCGTGGCCCTTGAGAAGGAGGGTAAAATTATATTTTTTCGCGACTTCGACAGCGGAATCAATACGTTCCCACCACCTTTCCCCAACAAGAATATCGAAAACATGTTTGAATTCTCCAGCATGAGGAGTGGCTACTGTTCCATCAAGGAGGTGTGGGGCATCCTTTACAGCTTTAAACCCGTCAGCGTCTAAGACAACTTTGGATACACCCTTACAGATTCTTAAAACTTCATGAACAAGCTCAATTGTTTCAGGATGGAGACCGATACCTGGGCCGATTACAACAACGTCAGCCTTTGGAAGAAGACCTTTTATTAGTTCAACATCATCTAATTTTAGATGCTGAGAATTGGTTGGATAAACGATCAGGTCTGGAGAAATTGGCCTAATTGATGATGCGATAGAGGATGGTGCGACTATGTACACTAGTCCAGCTCCAGTCCTATAAGATGATAGGGCAGCAAGTGTGGGAGCGCCAGAATAGAATTCGCATCCGCCTACAACTAGTACTGTACCGTAATCACCTTTGTGGCTGTAAGACTTTCTAGGCTTCATAACCCTTCTAAGATCACCTGGTCCCGTGAAAAATTCTGCTTCAAAAGGTATGCCTATATCTTTTACAACAACTTCTCCAGTATAATCTTTTCTCCCAAGCAAGCCAACCTTCATTTTATGAAATGTTATCGTATATGATGCTTTAATAGCTTCACCGTGAACTTCTCCTGTGGAAGGGTTTAAGCCTGTTGGAATGTCAACTGCTACAACAGGTTTTCCAGACAAATTTATTGCTTCAACAACAGATTTTATTGGTTCCCTTAAAGTTCCCTTAACACCCGTACCAAGTATTGCATCAACAACTATATCACATTCTTTTAAAAGACTATTCAAGATGTTTGTTAAGGAAGTGTCTGTGAGAAAAAATTTTTCAACATCATCCATCTTCTCTATCATAAGCCAGTTTACTTTAGCCTCCTCACTTTTGATTTCAGAAGGTTTACCTAAAAGTATAACCTTAACCTTGAAAAAAATGTTTCTTAAGTGTCTAGCGGCGACAAAACCATCTCCACCATTATTTCCGGTCCCGCAAACAAATAATATGTTCCTAAAGTTTATGCCATAATTTCTTATTATAAAATCGGCTACACCTGCACCCGCATTTTCCATCAATAGAAGCCTAGGAAGACCTAGGCTGACAGCATTCTCCTCTATAGCGGACATATCTTCTCCAGAAACTTCCTTAGAGATGAAGCTTTTAAGGTAGTCTAGTATGTTGTTTACCATTATATTTAACTTGTTACACCTACAATATTAAACTTTGCTTAAGATTTAAAGAAGCCTTAAATTCTTTTCACATGAAACGAGTCTGTTCGTTAAATGTACTACATATGATGCAGTCTTCCAAGTGGTGTCGACTGTTATGAATTCGTTTGGAGCGTGAGCGCGTTCACCATGGCCTGGGCCTGTTACAATAACAGGAATCTTTAACACTCTAGTGAAAAGGTGCATTGGAGCTGAACCGGTAATCAATGGAATAATGTATGGTTTAACACCCATGTCAGAATAGGCTTCCTTTGCAACTTCTACAACTGGAGCATTAGGACTTATCTTACTCCAAGTGTAACCGTCCAACACATTAACTTCAACCATATCAGAGAAGCCGAGCCTTTCAATAAGAACTTTAAAGCCTTCAATAACATCTTCTGGCTCAATATTTGGCACAATTCTGAAATCTATTCTTAAGGTCGCCTCATTCGGCAATACTGTTTTAGTTCCTGGACCAGTATATCCTGCAGCGAAACCGTCAACGTTAACATTTGGTTTAAAGAATACAGCCTGATACCATTCACGACCTTTAAGTCTAGAATATTTTATTCCATGCGATTCCATCATCTTTTCTAGTGGAGTGCATTCGATAAGCTGGTCAAGCAACAGCAGATCTTCTGGAGTCGGAAGCACAGTCTTTTCTTCAAGCCATGGAATTTTTGGACCAAAATGTGGGTCAATTAGTTCAGAGACAATCTTACTTAGTATGACCGCTGGATTATAGAATCCTCTACTATAGCTTCCATGAACCTCGTACTCGCTCGTACTACACTTTAATTCAATGAAAACAATACCCTTGTTTCCAAGCTGGATCCTAGGCTTACCCACTTCAACCTCCGAAGGTATAGTGAAAAGGCCTGTGTCAGCTTCTTGAAGCTCAACCTTCTTATCTTCAACAAACTTTGGCATGCTCGGTGAACCAAGCTCCTCTTCACCTTCAAGTGCAAATATTATGTTTACAGGCGATTCACCTAAAACTTCAACCATGGCTTCAAAACCTAATAGTGTTGACATGAGAGCACCCTTCGTGTTTGTAGCACCTCTAGCAATAATCTTGTCTTCAACAATCCTTGCCTCAAATGGTGGAGATGACCAGAGCTCCAGTGGACCTGTTGGCTGAACATCATACATGTTATAGAATATTATTGTTTTCTCTTTTCTAGAATCAAGTTTACCGTATACGATAGGGTGGCCGCCATACCTTAATAGTGTAGTATTTGCACCCAACCTATCTCTTATCCAGTCTCTCAAGTATCCTGCAACATCCTCTATACCCTCACCTGTACCAGAAATGCTTGGCATTCTTAGAAGCTTTCTAACTTCTTCAACAATGTAGTCTCTTTTAGATAAAATTCTGTCAACAACCCTTTTAGCATCAAACCCCAGAGACATTACATACACCTCATATTATACGATTATATATTATTTTATAAGAATTTTTGATTAAAAAATTTTATCCAAATTTTTCAGTAAATCGAGCTTTTTACTGTTTATCACCTTTAATCTTTCCTCAAACAAATTATTTCCCTTAGTGTCAATTGATATTATAAGTGGGCCAAAGTTTTCAACCTCCATAATCCATAGAGCTTCAGGCACACCTAGGTCAAGCCATTCTACACCTAAAACCCTTTTAACCATTTCAGCTGCAACAACAGCACATCCTCCTGGAAAGATTGCGTGAACAGCCTTGAACATTTTACAGGCTTCAACTGTTCTATGGCCCATTCCACCTTTCCCTATAATCATCTTAACACCAGACCTTTCTATAAAATCATATTCTAGAGACTCCATTCTCATACTGGTTGTAGGTCCAATCGATACAATACGCCATGTTCCGTCAACCCTTTTAACTATTGGGCCTGCATGAAATATTGGGAGACCTCTTAAACTTATGGGCAGCATTTGACCATGCTTCAAAAATCTCTCGTGCGCAGCATCTCTTGCGGTTACAATGACACCATTTAGGTAAACTATGTCTCCAACATTAACCTTCTCCAAATCATCATCTTTTAATGGAGTATTTAATACAAAATTCATAGTTCAACACCCTCATATGATGGTAGTTCGTAGCTTAAATCAGATTTTAATCTCATAGTACCTCTCCTATGAGCCCAGCAGCCTGTTGAGACGCCGACAGCTAAAGTTGCAGGATGTCTCGCTGAATATTCCACGTGGACAGCCAAGGCTGTGGTGGAACCTCCTAAACCTTGAGGACCGATTTCAAGACCATTTATCTTATCATAAAGAATTTTTTCTAGAGAGGCAGCATTCGGATCAGGATTTCTTGAGCCAATTGGTCTAAGAAGAGCCCTTTTAGATAGAATTGCGGCTGTTTCAACTGTTGTTCCAAGGCCTACACCAACAAGGAATGGGGGACATGCATTTAAACCGTAGCTTGAGATCACTTCTAGAACAAATTCTATAACACCCTTAAAACCTGATGCAGGTGGAAGAACTTTAGCCTGTCCCGTCAAAGACGTGCCGCCACCTGCAAGGTATAATGTTATGTTAGAATAACTGGTATTAGGTAGAATGTTCCATTCTATCCAAGGCAGTCTTGTACCAACATTGTTTCCAGTATTCTTTTCTGTAAAAGGTTCAACCACATTAGGGCGCAATGGAGCCTCTTCTGTAGCCCTAATGGTCGCAGCATGAATAGCGTCTGGCAAAACGTTTAGGTAGGGGAAATCTGCTCCAGCGTCAACAAAAAACATTAGTACACCAGTATCCTGGCACACTGGCACATTCTTTTCTAATGCAAGTTTAATGTTATCGAACATGATCGAATACACCTCCTTTCCCCAACAAGAATTTTCTTTGGAGGAAAGCTCTTTTAGGGCATTGTATACGTCATCAGGTAATCTTATTGCGACAAGCCTAATAAATTTGGATAGAAGATTGACAAGATCTTCCATGACGATGAACGACATGGTTAAAGTATATAAGTTTAAACTTTGAAGCAAATTAAGGTTACCTAAGTTCGAATTTATTTTGGCTGCATATTTTAAAATATAAAGAAAAAAATGGAGGTTTAGAAGCTGAATTTTTAGGCTTTAAGGACGTGTCTAACAAACGAGAGTTCTGGAAGCGCTCCTTCAAAGCTAATTTTATCGTTTATTACAACCTTTGGTACAGCAAAAACTTGATACTTGTTTGCTAGATGCGGAAATTCTGTTGCATCAATCATTTCAGCCCTAACAAGGTCGCTTTCTAAAGCAATCTTATGTGCTGTTTCAACAGCCATTGGACAGTATGGGCATGTTAAGGTTACAAAGACTTGAATGTGAATTGGTTTTGTCAACGATTTAAGCATGTTTTTTACTTCCTGAGAAAGGCCTGAATTTTGTGAAGAAACAATCTGTATAGCATGTAATAGGGAATTGAATTCATATCCTCCTGGAATGCCGTAGAATCTTATACCATAATCTTTTTTACCTTCAACAACAATTGCTGGAATCTTGTCAATCTTATATTTTTCAACCCTATCTTTGTCTGAGACGAAATCGTAAACTTCAAGCTTAATCTTTTCAGAGAGGGATGAAAGTTCTTCAAGAAGCTGTCTAGTGTCAGCACATGTTTCACATTCAAACTCCTGAGTAAACAGTACTAGCTTTACAGGTGATTCAAGTTCACTAAAGATGCTCTTAACACGTGACCTTACCTTTTCAGATAAAATGGGCATTCTACTCCACCTTTTATAAAAATAAAAAAGTTTGAGTATATTAGGTTTTTCTAAACTTCTGGTCCTCATATCTTCCAAACTTTTTTACAGTATCAACCCATGCAAGAAAATTTTCAACTTTAGCGTCTGAGGTTATAACATTACTTGTTGTCATTATATATCCTCCATCTGGGGCAGTAGATTTTAGTAGTTCAAGAGTCTCGTTTACGATATGTTCCTTGCCTCTTTCACCACCAAGTGAACCTTCTATGTTGCCTATAACGCAAACTCTTTTACCATACACTTTTTTAACTTGCCCAATGTCCATTCCAGCCTTCTTTTCTATGGGATGAATACCATCTATACCAGTGTTAATGATATCTTCTAATATTAAAGAAATATTTCCATCAGTATGTTTAATAAAAAATGCACCCTTTTTATGCACTACATCACATAATCGTTTCAAGTTAGGTATAATTAGGTCTCTAAAATATTTTGGAGAAATCATTGGACCCATTGTTGTAGCATAATCATCATTTTCTATTATACCCTCTGCACCAGCATCTATTTTTGCCTTCGCACGTTCAATGTTAACCCTAAGATAATAGTCCAACCACATTTTTAATACGTCAGGATTCCTGTGCAACCACACCATCATATGTGTTGAAGGTGAAAAGAATGGTAGGAAAGTGCCCTGTATTACAGACAAAATGAACCTTTTACCCTTTAATCTGCTTGCAATCTTTTCTAAAACCACTATTTCTTGGTCCGGAACTGTCACATCATTCCATATACTTTTAAGAAACTCTTTAGCATTATCAGGGTCTGTTGGAAGAAAAGGTTTCAGGACATAAAGTGAGTTAACTTCGGGCATATATTGTACTGGCACCCCATCTATTTCCCAAAGGTTTTCACCCTTTTTAACTACCTTACAGTCTTTTGGAAAATATTCCCACCTTGGGTCTATAAGCCAGCCTCCAACCTGATTAACTTCCCTCACAGCATCCAAATCAAACCTTTCAACCAACTCTATATGGTCTTCAACTGTAAGCAGATTTGCTTTCTCAACCTCGCCTTTAGAGCACATTTCAAGATAAGCTTTCGGATTCCTCTGCATAACAGGTCTACCGAGAAGTTTTTCTAGGACGGAACCGTTTATTCCAAAAACAAACATGGGCACCCTATCAGGCTTTTCACGAGATAATGCTTTAATAAAACGTTCTCTTGGGTTCATGTACTGTTATAGGGTTTGCAAGAATATTTTAACTTTTGACCATCAAGGGGAAACAGTTGAGCACCATAAAATTATGCTTCTAATAGTGTCTTTAGCCCAGCCTCTAGTGAAAGTTTAGGATAGAAGCCTAAAAGTTTTTTTGCCTTAGAAATGTCAGCGCAGCTGAACCTAATATCACCAGCCCTCTGAGGCGCAAAGTATGGTTCACCTTCAACATTAGCGAGTGACATAATCTTTTTAGCTAAATCTATAATTTTTGTCTCCGAACCTGAACCTATATTGTATGTTTCATTAACATACTCTGTCTTGAAAGAACATTCTATTGCATGGCACACATCATGTACATGTATAAAGTCCCTAGTTTGAAGACCATCACCATAAACTACAGGTTTTTGGCCGCATTTCACACTTTTAACAAACTTTGCTACTACACCAGCGTATCCTTTAGACCCCTGACCAGGGCCAAAGACATTAAAAAGTCTTAGACTAACATATTTTAAACGATAGATTTTCGAATAAAGTTCAACAATATTTTCTCCAAAAAGTTTGCTTAAACCATAAGGTGATAGGGGGTTTCTTGGATGGGTTTCTTCAACAGGAATCTTTTTTGGTTCACCGTAAACTGCCGCTGAACTAATATAGATGAGTCTTTCAATATTTGAGTCCACACAGGCTTTAGAGACAGTGGTTGTGCCAATCACATTATTTTCAAAGTATGATATAGGATTTTTTAGAGATTCTTCAACATCAATTAACGCTGCAGCGTGTACGACAACATCGCAGCCTTTAATCGATTCAATTAATCTTTCAAAATCTCTTATATCTATAACATGTAATAGAATATTTTCTGAAGACAATTTTCTAACATTATCCTCTAACGACCTCGAAAGATTATCAACACATATTACTTCATGGCCTAAGCTTTT